>JBGSNB010000049.1:0-6571 GCA_041739835.1 Parvularculaceae bacterium
AGCGGCGCGCCCATTGAGCCGCATCGTCGCCATGGCGCTTGATCCCTACCAATCGGCGGCGCCCAGCGCCGCCGCGCCGAGCCTTGCCCGCGCCCTATAGGCGCATCGACGACGACCGGTTTTGCTGGATATCCCCGCACGTCATAGCTATTGCCTTACGAGAATAGTCCAGACGGGCGGTCGATGGGCGACAAATCCGGCATGGCGGCGCAGACGCATTGCACGGCGCAGGAGCGCCCGCGCACCTGCGATCTTTGCGATGTGCGCGAGCGCTCGATCTGCGCCGATCTCGGGCCGCGCGAATTCACCCATGTCGAAAAAACCATGGCGCGCCGCCATGTCGCCAGGAACAAGCCGCTGATGGTCGAGGGCGAACCGAACGAGTCGCTCTATGTCATCGTCGACGGCGCATTTCGCCTATACAAGCTGCTGGAAGACGGACGCCGGCAGGTTACCGGATTCCTTTTCAAGGGCGATTTCGCCGGGGTGCGCGCCACCGAGGCCAGCGCCTATACCGCTGAAGCCCTGGAAGAAAGCACGGTCTGCTATTTTCCGCACCGGTATCTTGACGAAATTGCGATCGACGCGCCGGGGCTCAAGGATCGCCTCATCGCGCGCGGCCAGACAGAATATCACAAGGCTCAGGACCACATCGTCCTGCTCGGCAAGAAGACCGCCGAAGAACGCGTCGTCTCCTTCATCGACATGATCGACAAGCTGATCGGCTCGGACGCCGGCGCCGGGCGGCGTCACGTGCCGCTGCCGATGCCGCGTCAGGATATCGCCGACTATCTCGGCCTCAGGCTTGAAACCCTCAGCCGGACGCTCGCGGCGCTGAAACAGGACGGCCGGCTTCTTGAGCTTGCCCGGCATCACGTCGTCATCAAGCGCTGAGTCGTCTCAGCTTCGAGAGTTTCGGCCGATCGCCGACGCAGGCTGCGTGGCACGCGCCGTGGGTGTCCGGACTTGCCGGCGCCTGATCCGAAGGCAGCTCCCTCCATTGCAGCCCTGACAGCGAGCAGACAGGAACAAGCCGAGAAGCGTCGGCGCTGGCGGGCGCGACCGGCGACAGCGCCAATGCGCCGGCAGACGCCCAGACAATCAGGCGGACAGGCATTCGGGAGGCGACCTTGCGGTGCGGCAAATTGAACATCGCACGCCCCCTCGCCGGCTCTTTGATTTGCATCAAGCGGCGTTACGCGACCTAATCCAGAAGCTGCCGCAAGATCAATAAAGGGGGCGCACCATGACCGCGACCATCGAGCCTCGGACCTCAACGCCGGGTGGCGGCGACGTCTCCTTCCTTAGCGCCTTTCTGGCAATTGGTTCGTTGCTGGCGCTGATCGTTGCCGCAAGGACGACCGACCCGTTGATGGGCGCGCATGCGATGATGTTCCTCGCCGCCTTCATCGGCGGCGGATTCGCCCTCGCGCACCACCTCTCCTCCGGCAAGGCGCAGGACCCCGACGCCTATGAATTCGGCGTCGTCAAGGCCGGCGTTTTCGCCTCGGTGTTCTGGGGGATTGCCGGCTTCCTCGTCGGCGTCATCATCGCGGCGCAACTCGCCTTTCCGTCGCTCTTCTATTTCCCGGATTTCGGCTGGACCAATTTCGGCCGACTTCGCCCGCTCCACACGTCGGCGGTCATCTTCGCCTTCGGCGGCAATGTCCTTATCGCGACGTCGTTCTATGTCGTGCAGCGCACGTGTCGCGCGCGGCTTTGGGGCGGCCTTGCGCCATGGTTCGTCTTCTGGGGCTACAATCTTTTCATCGTCATCGCCGCGACCGGCTATCTGATGGGCGTCACGCAATCAAAGGAATATGCCGAGCCCGAATGGTACGCCGATCTGTGGCTGACGATCGTGTGGGTCGCCTACCTGCTCGTCTTCCTTGGCACGCTGCTGAAACGCAAGGAGCCGCACATTTATGTCGCGAACTGGTTCTATCTCGCCTTCATCGTCACCGTCGCGATGCTGCACATCGTCAACAATCTTTCGCTGCCGGTCTCGCTTCTCGGCACGAAGAGCTATTCGCTGTTCGCGGGCGTCCAGGATGCGCTGACGCAATGGTGGTACGGGCATAACGCGGTCGGCTTCTTCCTCACCGCCGGATTTCTCGGGATCATGTATTATTTCATTCCGAAGCGCGCCGAGCGGCCGGTCTATTCCTACCGGCTGTCGATCATCCACTTCTGGGCGCTGATCTTCCTCTATATCTGGGCGGGCCCGCACCATCTGCATTACACGGCGCTGCCGGAATGGGCGCAAACGCTCGGCATGACTTTCTCGATCATGCTGTGGATGCCGTCCTGGGGCGGCATGATCAACGGGCTGATGACGCTGTCGGGCGCCTGGGACAAGCTCCGGACCGACCCCGTGCTGCGCATGCTCGTCGTGTCGGTCGCCTTCTACGGCATGTCGACCTTCGAAGGGCCGCTGATGTCGATCCGCGCAGTGAATTCGCTCTCGCACTATACCGACTGGACCATCGGCCATGTTCATTCCGGCGCGCTCGGCTGGGTCGGCTATGTCTCGTTCGGCGCGCTCTATTGCCTCGTACCGTGGCTCTGGAAGCGCAAGCAGCTTTATTCCAACACGCTCGTCGAATGGCATTTCTGGATTTCGACGATCGGCATTCTCCTCTACATCACGTCGATGTGGGTGTCGGGCATCATGCAGGGATTGATGTGGCGCGCCTATAACGCTTTCGGCTTCCTCGAATACTCCTTCGTCGAAACAGTCGAGGCGATGCACCCCTATTACATCATCCGCATGACGGGCGGCCTGTTGTTCCTGATCGGCGCCTTCATCATGGCCTACAATCTCTGGCGCACCGCGAAGGGCGATGTCAGGACACGCGAATTCGCCGCGGCGCCCGCGCTCGCGCCTGCCGAATAGGAGATCCCGCCATGCTCAACCGTCACGAATTCCTTGAAAAGCGGGGGCTTGTTCTCACGGTGGCCATTCTTGTCGTCGTCGCCATCGGCGGCATCGTCGAAATCGCGCCGCTCTTCTATCTCGAATCGACGATCGAGAAGGTGCAGGGCATGCGGCCCTATACGCCGCTCGAACTCGCCGGCCGCAACATCTATATCCGCGAGGGCTGCTACACCTGCCACAGCCAGCAGATCCGCCCGTTGCGCGACGAGGTGGAGCGCTATGGACATTACTCGCTCGCCGCCGAGAGCATGTACGATCACCCCTTCCAGTGGGGATCGAAACGGACCGGCCCGGACCTCGCGCGCGTCGGCGGCAAATATTCCGACGCCTGGCATGTCCAGCACATGATCGACCCGCGAAGCCTCGTGCCGGAATCGGTGATGCCGCCCTACAAATTCCTTGCGGCGCGCCGCGTCGACCCGGAGGATGCGGAGGGCTGGCTGAAAGCCAATCGCGGCGTCGGCGTGCCCTATACCGACGAAATGATCGAAAAGGCGCCGAGCGACCTTGCGACGCAACTCGATCCCTTCGCCGCCGACTTCGATGGCTTCAAGGCGCGCTACCCGAACGCCGAAATCCGCGATTTCGACGGCGATCCCAAAGAGATCACCGAGATGGACGCGCTGGTCGCCTATCTGCAGGCGCTCGGCACGATGGTCGATTTCAGCGTCTATGAGCCCGAAGAAAACTACAGGTAGCCGCCATGTATGAAACCCTGTCGAAAATCGCGCAGACCTGGGGCCTCGTGCTCTTCGTCGTCGCCTTCGCGCTGGTGCTCGTCTACGCGCTGCATCCGCGCAACAAGAAGAAATTCGATGACGCCGGCCGCATTCCGCTGAACGAAGAGGACGACTGAGATGGCGGACAAGGATATCGACAGCCACAGCGGCGTTGAGACCACCGGCCACAGCTGGGACGGCATCAAGGAGCTGAACAATCCGCTGCCGCGCTGGTGGGTGATCACCTTCTGGATTTCGATCCTGTGGGCGGTCGTCTATTGGGTGCTGATGCCGTCATGGCCCGGCTTGACCGGATACCTTGCGGGCGTGCGCGGCCATTCCGAGCGCGCCAATGTCGCCGCCGTTCTCGCCGGCGTGGAAACGGCGCGCAGCGAACAAATGACGCGCCTTCTCAGCGCCGGGTCGATCGCCAACATCGAAGAAGACCCGGACCTCTTCCAATATGCGATCACGGCGGGCGGGTCGCTGTTCGGCGACAACTGCGCGACGTGCCACGGCACCGGCGGCCAGGGCAATTTCGGCTATCCCAGCCTTGTCGACGACGAATGGATCTGGGGCGGCGCGCTCGCCGACATTCAGGCGACGCTGCATTACGGCATACGCTCGACGCATCCGCAGACGCGGTTCAACCAGATGCTCGCTTATGGCGCGGACGGCCTGCTGACGCCCGAGCAGATTTCGGATGTCGTGGAGCATGTCTTGCGAATTTCTGGACGCGAGGCCGACGCGGCGAAGGCGGCGCGCGGCGGCGCGCTGTTCGCGCAGCAATGCGCGTCCTGCCATGGCGCCGAAGGGCTCGGCGACAAGACGCAAGGCGCGCCGAACCTTACCGACAGCATCTGGCTCTATGGCGGCGAACGGCTCGATATTCAGCGGACCGTCCATCAGGGCCGCGGCGGGGTGATGCCGGCATGGACCGGCCGGTTGTCGGAAGAGCAGATCACCGCGCTCGCGGTTTATGTTCACTCCCTCGGCGGCGGCGAGTAGGCTTCGCCGGTCTCGGCGAAAGGCGTTTTGGTGTTGCACACGGCCGAACAAACTCGATCCGCCCCGAAAAGCGTCGAACGGCACGACGTTGCGGCGGTGAACAGCGCCGCGGCGCGCGCGCTCTACAAGGTGCGCGCGCCGATTTACCCCAAACTCGTTCACGGAAAATTCCGGACGCTTAAGTGGGCGGTCCTCTCCCTGACGCTCGGCGTCTATTACCTGCTGCCGTGGCTGCGTTGGCCGCGCGGCGTCGGCGAACCGGACCAGGCGGTGCTCGTCGATTTTCCGGGGCGCCGGTTCTATTTCTTTTTCATCGAGATCTGGCCGGACGAACTCTATTACCTGACCGGGCTCCTCATCGTTGCGGCGCTCGCGCTTTTTCTTGCGACCGCGCTGTTCGGGCGCGTCTGGTGCGGCTATGCCTGCCCGCAGACGGTCTGGACGGATCTTTATATTTCCGTCGAGCGTCTGATCGAGGGCGACCGCAACAAGCGGTTAAAGCTCGCCAAGGCGCCGTGGACCGCGGAAAAGATCGGCAAGAAGGCGGCCAAGCATGCGCTCTGGATATTGATCGCGGCGGCGACCGGCGGCGCATGGGTCTTCTATTTTCATGATGCGCCGAGCGTGTTCCCGCAGATCTTCCGCGGCGAAGCGCCGGCCTCCGCTTATCTCTTTATCGGCGTCCTGACATTCGCGACCTACCTGCTCGCCGGCTCGATGCGCGAGCAGGTCTGCACCTATATGTGCCCCTGGCCGCGGATACAGGCCGCGCTGACCGACGCCGAGACCTTGCAGGTCACCTACAAACATGACCGCGGCGAGCCGCGCGGGGCCCACAAGAAGGGCGAGAGCTGGGAAGGGCGCGGCGATTGCGTCGATTGCAATGCCTGCGTCGCCGCCTGCCCGATGGGCATCGACATTCGTGACGGCGCGCAGCTCGAATGCATCAACTGCGCGCTCTGCATCGACGCCTGCGACGAGACGATGAAGAAAATCGGCCGCCCGCTCGGCCTCATCGGCTACGATACCGACAGGAATATTGAGAGACGCCAAGCCGGCGAAAAGCCGCTCATCCGCCTCGTCCGCTCGCGCACCATTCTCTACGCAGTCCTGATTGCGCTGATCGGCGCCGGGATGTCGTTCGGCCTTGCGTCGCGCGCGACGCTTGAAGTGAACGTTCTGCGCGACCGGACGCCGCCATTCGTCACGTTGTCCGACGGCTCGATCCGCAACGCCTACACGGTGAAAATCATCAACAAGGCGAATGTCGCGCGCGAATTCGCAATCCGGATCGACGGTCCGGACGGCTTGTCGATTTCGGCGGTCGGCGAAGAAGCGATCGAAAATGTCGTCACTCTCACCGCGGACGGCGACGCGGTGCGATCGGTCCGCATCTTCGCGACTTTGCCGAAGGCCGCGCTCACAAGGGCGAGCGGCGAGGTTTTTGTGATCGTTGAGGAAGTCGGCGGCGGCGAGCGAGTCGCCGACCGGACCGCGTTCATGAGGGAACGCAAATGACCGCGCGAACCTTCCGCCTGACCGGCGCGCATGTGCTTGCGGCGCTTTTCGCCTTCTTCCTTGCGATCATTATCGCCAATGCGATCTTCATCACGCTGGCGATCCGGAGCTTTCCCGGCGAACAGGAGAAGAAATCCTATTTGCAGGGCCTTGCCTTTAATGACCGCCTCGCCGCGCGTGAGGCGCAGCAGAGACTGGGCTGGACGGCGGAAATCGCCGGCGCGCGACTTCCGGACGGCCAGGCGCAAATCACGCTTTACTTCACGTCCGCCACCGAAGCGCCGATATCGGGGCTTGCGGTCAGCGGGCAGCTTGCACGGCCGGCGGATGATGAAAGCGATCACGCGCTTGCTTTCGTCGCCACGGCGCCCGGACGCTACAGCGCGGT
>JBGSNB010000052.1:0-4498 GCA_041739835.1 Parvularculaceae bacterium
GGCGCGGCGCCGGCCCTGCGGTTCCATGAGCGCGACTGCGCGTCGCCGCTGCCGCGCGCCTATCAGTGGGCGGACGGATCGGCCTATGTCAATCACGTCGAGCTGGTCCGGAAAGCGCGCGGCGCCGATGTGCCGGAGAGCTTCTGGACCGAGCCGCTGATCTACCAGGGCGGTTCGGATTCTTTCCTCGGCCCGCGCGACGACATCGCGCTCGCCGAGGATTCCGGCTGGGGCGTCGACATGGAGGCGGAGGTCGCGGTCATTGTCGGCGACACGCCGATGGGCGTCGGGCCGGCCGAGGCGCTGCAATATATCCGTCTTGTCATGCTCGTGAATGACGTGTCGCTGCGCGGGCTCGTCCCGGCGGAACTCGCCAAGGGCTTCGGTTTTTTCCAGTCGAAACCTTCCTCCGCCTTCAGCCCCTGCGCGGTGACGCCGGAGGCCCTGGGACCGGACTGGCGCAATGGAAAGCTCTGTCTGCCGCTGCATGTTTCGCTCAACGGCAAGCCGTTCGGCCGCGCCGACGCCGGCGTCGACATGACGTTCCATTTCGGCCAGCTGATTGCGCATGCCGCGAAGACGCGCCCGCTCGCCGCAGGCTCGATCATCGGTTCGGGCACCGTGTCGAACAAATTGAACGGCGGACCCGGCAAGCCGGTCGAGGAGGGCGGCGCCGGCTATTCCTGCATCGCCGAAATCCGCATGATCGAGACCATCGCGACCGGCGCGCCGAAGACGCCATTCATGAAATTCGGAGACCGCGTCGAAATCGAGATGCGCGACGCCAAAGGGAAGTCGATCTTCGGGCGGATCGATCAGACGCTTCGACGCTATGAGCGTTGATCAGCCGGCGAAGCGCGCGGCGGCGGCGTAGCCGGCTGCGGCGGCGGTCGCGGTCAGGAATGTTCCCCACAAGATGTCGACGATCGCGACCTCGGCCGGATAGCCGCGCAAGGTCGCAAGATTGGTCATGTCATAGGTGCCGTAGGCGAGAAGCCCGACCAGCGCGCCGTTGAGGATCGCGCGGCCAAGGCCGCCGCTGGCGAGCGCCGGCGCGATCGCGAAATAGACGATGCCGGCGATGTAGCCGACATAGAAAATGCCGGCGACGAGATAGTCGGGCGGCTGCCGGACGAGATCGCCGAGCCGCGAGAAATAGAAATCCTTGGCGATGCCGGCGAGCCAGATCATGTCGAGCGCGAAAAACGCGATCGCGGCGGCGACATAGGCGATAACGAACGACATCGGCGGCGACTTTCTCAAGGGGCGCTGTCGATACGCCGCGGACCGGCCGCCGGTTCAGCGCTGCGCCTTGCGGTGGCGAAGCCCGGCAGCCCGCCTTACGATGCGGCTGTCGCCGAATTCGCCCGGAGCTCTTGATGCCCAGCCTGCGCGCCCGACTTGTCAATCGCTTTATCCGCCGGAAGCTGAAACCGCTTCCTCTGCCGGACATCGATCCCGTCAAGCTGCGGGCGCTGATGGAAGCAAATTCCCTTCACTTGCTGCCGAAATCGGTGGCGAGGACGGAGGTCTCGGCGCCTGTGCGCGGCGAGTGGCAGCGGCCGGCGACGACGCGGCCGGGACGGACGATCCTCTATTTTCACGGCGGCGGTTATGTCTTCGGCTCGCCGCGCCTGATGAGCCCGATCAGCTGCGGGCTTGCGGCGGCCGCGGAAGCGCCGGTGTTCTCTCTCGATTACCGGCTGGCGCCGGAGCATCCCTACCCCGCTGCGCTCGAAGATGCGCTGGCGGCGTTTGACTTTCTGGTCGGCGAGGGCGTTCCGCCCGGCGACATCCATGTTGGCGGCGATTCCGCGGGGGGCGGGCTCGCTCTGGCGATGATGCAAGCGCTGCGCGATCGCGGCGCGCCGCTTCCTGGCGGCGGGTTCCTGATTTCACCGTGGACGGATCTTGCGGCGCGCGGCGCGTCGATCGACGAGAATGACGTGCGCGACGCGATGTTCACCGCCGACACGATACGGCGCGGCGGCGCGAAATATGCGGGCGAGCTGCCGCTTGACGATCCGCGCGTCTCGCCGCTTTATGGCCGCTTCGACGGGCTGCCGCGTCTCTTCATTTGCGCGAGCCGCGACGAGGTGTTGCGCGACGACGCGATCAGGACGGCCGAGAAGGCGCGGGCGGCGGGCGTGTCGGTCGAGCTGCAGATCGAGGAAGGGCTCGTACACATATGGCCGCTCTTTGCGCCGCTGATGCCGGAAAGCGTCCGCACGATCAAAGCGATCGCCGCCTTCATCCGCCGCGACAATTGAGAATCCGCAGATGAAAGCGGACGTCGCCAAGCTGGTGATCGCGGTCATTCTTGACGTGCTCGATTTCACCATCGGCCGCGTGCCGGGCTTTGAAATCGCTTTCGACCTCTTCCTTGGCGCTGCTGCTGTCGCGATGTGGGGATGGGCCGGCGCCTTCGCCTTTCTTGAACTCGCCGATCCGACCGGCCAGATCGACGGCTTTGTGCCGACCATGACCCTGATCGCGCTCAGCCAGATGGGCAAGCGGCGCAAGAAAGCGCCGGGCGGCGAAATCGCGCGCTGAGGGGCGGGTGCCTTCGCTGGCGAGGGGCTCCTCGCTGATGGTCTTGTGCTCTATTCGTGCGGGAGGCGCGCCAACCAATCGTGCGATAAGTCGCTGACCGACGTCGTCATGCCCGGGCTTGTCCGGGGCATCCAGGCGACATGGATCGCCGGAACGGGTCCGGCAATGACAGGACGTATTTGTTGCGGATCAAACGCTCCATGCCCTAATTCCCGACCGCCAACTGCTCCTCGACAGCGCGCACCGCCGCGTCGAAAGCGCCGTTCACATAGGCGTAGGCGCTTGAATCCGAATTGGCGATCGAGATGCGGCCGATCGCTTTTCGGGCGGCGAGATGCGGGCCGTTGTCGGGCGACCAGTCGGGCGGGTCGAAGAGTTCATTATATTCGTAGGCATAGCCATGCGGCCAGCGATTGACGGCGATGCCGGCGATGTCTTTTTCGGCGTCAAAGCCATGCGGGCCGAGCGCCGCCGTCAGCTGCTCGACGATGGCGCTTTCGAAATCGTCATAAGCGAGCGCGTAGAGCCGCGCGCGGCCGGCTCTGTGCTGGTCTTTTTCATTGAGGCCGGCGCCGGGCTCGATCGGCACATGCTGCAGATGCAGGATGATCGGATCGTCCGGGGACGACGCGAATTCATAAGCGCCGATGCTGACCGGAAAATCGAGCGACATGACCTCGAAAAAAGCTGACGGGCAATAGAGCCGGTTGAAGCCCGCTTTGTCGAAGGCGCGCCAGTTCCGGAGCGCGACATTGGCGTAGACAAGCGGGATTTTGGTGAAGAAGCGGATCGCCTCTTTCTGCGCGTCGTCCATTTCCGGCATGACATGCGGCGCCATCGCCATATAGCCGGCCATGATCACATGCCGGCCGCGCACCCGGCGCGCCGAGCCGTCCTGCACATAGACGACGTCGGCGGATTTGCCGCTCGGCGAATGGCGGATGTCGACCGCGGTTGCGCCAAGACGCAGGCGGACCGGCGCGCCGAGGCGGTCAAGCGCGTCATAGCGCACGCGCGCCGGCACGATGTCCTCCATCGTCTCGCCGTCGATCGCCGCGGGGATCAGCTTGCGGACGAGGAGCCGCGCGAGGCTCGCATTGCCATCGGGGAAATGGAAAATATAGGGCTCTTCAAAGGCGTGGCTGTTGTCGATCGAGGCGGCGACATCAAGGCCTCTCGTGCCCGGCATTCCCCAGCGCGCCGCTTCCAGCGCCGACAGCGCATCCCAGCCGACGCCCCACAATGCGGTCGGCGTTCGCCGGAGCAGCTCGACCATTTGCGCCGGCGCGCCGCAATGCTCGGCGAGATAGCGCTCATAGCTGATCTCGCGCAGCAGCGCGATCTTGTCCTCGACCGCTTTTCCTTTGAGGTAATCCCGCTTCTTCAGAACCAGCGATTTCAGCGCCGCCTTTGTCGCGGCGTCGAGCGGCAGCGTCTTCAGCGTTTCCCTCACTGTTCCAGGGTCCGGCTGTTCCGACCAGAACCCGAAAGGAAGATCGCCGACCGCATCGCGGCCATAGGTCTCGGCGTCGAGGAAGAGCCCGCCGCGCATGGCCCGCCGTTCGTAAAATCCCCGATCGAAATAATCGTAGAATTTCGAAACGTCGACGCCGAGCGAGGCGAGGATCGCCTTAGCGCCGTCGGAATAGACGCCGGGACCGTCGATCGACTGGCTGCCGCCATAGCCGATCAGCGTGCGGCCATCGACGTCGAACTCATTGCGCTTGGCGTGGCCGCCGAAATCGTCGTGATTGTCGAGAACGAGAATCTTCGCGGCGGCGCCGGCGCGCTCCCTGTAGAGATGCGCGGCGGCGAGGCCCGAAAGGCCGGCGCCGATGACAACGAGATCATAGAGCGTGTCGGTCTGTGCCGCCGGCCGCGCCCATTTGCGCCCCTCCCAGGCGAGCGCGTGCGCGACTTCAAACGATCCCGCATGCGCGCCGCG
>JBGSNB010000055.1:0-1630 GCA_041739835.1 Parvularculaceae bacterium
GGGGCGCGCCGGCCGGCGCCGTTGCGCCGGCGGCGACGTTTCCGGCGTAAACGGCGTTCAATTGACCGGCGATGCCGCGCGCGGTCGCTTCGACAAGCGATTGCAGTCGCGGCAACTCGACATTCCGCAGATCGAGAAGCCCGCGAATTTCGCCCGATGCGATCCCGGCGCCGATGTCGCCCGAAACGAGCGCGGTCGCGCCGCTGTCAGGATCGACGGAGGATAGCGTGATGGACGTTGGCGGGCCCGCTGTGACGCCGAGCGCCGCAAAGCCTGCCGAATTTGCCAGGATCGACCCGCCCGGCGTTGAAACCTCGACGCGCCCATCGTCGCCTCGCGTCACGCGGATCGAAAGCAGCGAGGAGAGTTCGGAGAGACGCTGATCAAGGAGGTCGGCGGCCCCGGCGCTGTCCTGCACGACCTGGTTCAGGCGATAGACTTCCTCGAGCAGCGCATTGGCGCGGGTCACGTCGGCCCCGAGGCGGCCGAGTGCGGCGTCGCTCTCGCCGGCGATCGCCGACTGCGTCCGTGCGAATGCGTCAAACGCGGCCTGCAGCGACGAGAGCGCGTTCGCTTTTGCAGCAGTAGAGGACGGATTGGCCGAAAGTTCCGTCAATGCCGCAAAGGCCTCATCCAGCTTGTTGGCGAACGAAATATTGTCGCCCGGCGCGCCGAGGGAAGCCTCGATGCTCGCCAACGCGTCAGCAATGACGGCGGCGGCAGCGTCATTCGCATTTGCCCCGAAGGAGGCGCCCTGCAAGAACCGATCGACCGCGGCGCGGACAATCGCGACGTCGACGCCGGCGAACTGGTTTGGAATGGCGTCCGTCTGGAAATGCGCCTCGCGCCGCGAGAAATTCGGCGTGTTTACATTGGCGATATTTTCGGACGTCGAAGCGATCGCGCGCTGATTGGCGAACAGCCCGGATAGCGCCGTGTTAAGTGCGACATTCAAGCCCATTCGGATCCCCTAACGCACGGAAAATATTTCCTACTCGGCAAGATCAGCCAGGAAAAACCAGCCCGCCCCCTCGTCGATGGACGGCTGCCGGCCAACAAATTCGCGCATTCTCGCATCTTTGGCACCAACGCCGATCGGCTTCGCTCGATATAGGTGCAATCGGCGAACCAACATGTGGGCGCCCGGCAATTCTTGTCCGCTCCGGCAAAATCTGCATGCTGATCTTTCCGCACCGGCAGCTTCGTTAAGCCGGCTTAATCATGAAATCCCAGCAATTCCGCCCTGCTCGCGTCTGGCTTTGGTCTTGCCAATGCAAGCGCCATGAACAGCATTGCGCCATCCGCCTTCGCATCCAATGCGATCGACGCGTCGTCCGCCGGCAGGAAGGTTGACGCGCGCGTCGATGCGCCCGATTTTTCATACGCGCTTGCCGCCGTATCGCTTGAGCGCCAAGCAGCGCAGTCGCTGAAGGTCCATGGCGCTGCGCCCGACGCGGCGAATGCGCCGTCGCAAGCGCCGCGGGGAAGTGATCAGGCGACCTACTCAACCGCCGATGCGACGGTCGCTGACGATACGAAAGCCCCGGAGTCGCCAGGACCTGACAAGACCGCTACACCCGTCGCCGGCGCGTCGGCCGGCCGGCAGACAGCGGCGGTCGCCGGCGCGGTC
>JBGSNB010000076.1:0-2017 GCA_041739835.1 Parvularculaceae bacterium
AATTTCGGCAAGGGCGTCGGCAAGATCGGCATTGTCGGCGCGATCCTGATTTTCGCGCTGGCGCCCGACCGGGAGCGGCTGATGGCGCGAAGCCTTCCTGCTCCGGCACGCCGAACGGCGTATTGATGAAGCCGGGCCGCACGATGCTGACGGCGACGCCATAGGGCTTCAGCTCGCGGCGGAGCGAATCGGAGAGCCCTTCGATCGCATGTTTCGACGCGGCATAGGCGGACATGAAGGGCGAGGCGATGCGACCGGCGACCGAGCCGATCATGACGATCCGCCCGGCCCGCGCCGCGCGCATCCGCGGCAGGACAGCCCTCGTCAGCGCGACGACGCCGAAAACATTCGTCTCGAATTGCCGCCGCCACTCGTCGACCGGCACTTCCTCAAGCGGCCCGGTCACCGAGACGCCGGCATTGTTGACGAGCCCGTATAGCGGCGCATCCGTCGCGGCGATCGCCGCAATCGCGGCGTCGATCGAGGCGGCGTCCGTGACGTCGAGCGACAAGGCCGTAATGCGGCCATGGCCAAGTCCCTCCAGCGCCTTGAGGGGGCCCAGTCGTCGCGCCGCCGCGAAGACCCTGAAGCCCTTATGCGCGAGCATCAACGCAGTCGCCTCGCCGATGCCGCTCGACGCGCCCGTCACCAGAACCGATTTGTACAAGAACCTCTCCTCTCGTCAGTAGCGCCGGAAATGCGCGCCGCCCTCCTCGGGCAAAATAACCGCCATTCCATCCTCCGCCAGCCTTACCCCGCGCCGCCGCTCCTTTGATACGCCGCGCAGGAAAATCCTCTTTGCAACGCCGTTATCCGGCGCCGGCGTCAGATGCGTCAGCAGGAGGAGCTGGGCGCCCGCCTCGTTCGCGGCGCGCGCCGCATCGACCGGGGTTGAATGATAAGCGGGAATGTCGGCCATAATCTTGGCGAGGCGCGCATCGCCCGCCTTCGCAGAAGACGCGCCGATCTTTCCGACCATGTGGTTCGCCTGCGCTTCGTGAATGAGCATATCGGCGCCTTTCGCCGCGGCGACGAGACTTTCAGCGTATGCGGTGTCGCCCGAAAGGACTATGCTGCGCCCTCGATAGTCGAAGCGATAGCCGACAGCCGGCCGCACCGGGTCATGCGCGACCGGAAAAGCTGTGACGACAAGGCCGTCCGCGTCGAAAACCTTGAGCGGCCCCGATCCGTCGAAGGCGCGCGCCGCAAGCCCTGCGCTGCGCGGCGGCGCGACTCCCTTGCCGTGATGCGCGGTCCGATAGGCGCTATCGAGCGCATAGGCTTCATTCAGTCCACGGACGATACGGTCAACGCCCTCGGGTCCGTAAATAGCCAGCGGCGCATCGCGGCCGGCGACCCATGAGCCAAGCGCCGCCTCGCCGATATCGCCGATATGGTCGGAATGAAAATGCGTCAGGAATATGCCGCCAAGACGCTCGCCCGGGAAACCGGCGAGCTGCGCCGTCTCCCAGCTTCCCGTACCGGCGTCGACGAGGAAATACCGCCCACCGGCAAAGATCAGCGTGCAGTTCTGCGCCCGCGCCGTCGACGGCAGCGGCGAACCCGTGCCGCAGAAAAAAACACCGAACCCGCCCTCATCGAGGAGCGCCGCGGCTTTCGGCGCGAAGATGCGGCGCAGTTCGGCGTCGAACAGGCGATCCTCGACCGCGGGGATGCGGAACGCCAGGAACATGGCGGCGACAAGCGCCAGCGCTGCGGCGAATGCCGGGACCAGTTTTTTCAAGAGGCGCTCCTTCGGACTTTGCCGCACGGGACGCAGTATCGGCGCGCTTGGCGCCGGCGTTCAACCGGTTTGGACCGCGATTGCCGGCGCGGGTGATCGGCTTTAGCGTCGCCTTTCCTCTGACGGAGTTCCTATGCGCCCGATCTGGATCGCCGGAATCCTGCACGCGTTCACTGGAACGACGATGCTGTTCCTGACCTTGCACCCGCTGCGCGACGCGCTCGATGCGCAAGCGCTCGACCTCGCCAGGGTCGGCGCGGCGTGGCAGGCGCT
>JBGSNB010000102.1:0-2269 GCA_041739835.1 Parvularculaceae bacterium
CAGGGCCTCCGCGACGCCGGCATGACGGCAACGCATGTCATCGCGTCGGGCGATCGCGGCGGCGCCGGCGAAGGGCCGAAGCTCGCGCGTGAGGATCAATGATCATGTTCAAACGCTCATCGACCCATTATGGCGAGACGCCGGTCCCGGAAACGCCGTATAGGCGCGCGGCGCAAATCTGGGACGAGCGGATGGGCTCGGCGCGCGCGCAGGCGGCGAATTGGCGGCTTGCGGCGTTCGGGTCGCTGATCATCGCCGGCGCTGCGATCAGCGGGCTGCTCTGGCAGTCGACGCGGTCGATCGTCACGCCCTATGTGGTCGAGGTCGATCAAACAGGAACCGTGCGCGCGATCGGTCCGGCGACCGAAGGCTACAAGCCGTCGGACGCGCAAATCGCGCAGATCCTTGCCAATTTCATCCGCGACGTTCGCTCGGTCTCGATCGATCCCGTGGTCGTGCGCGAGAACTGGCTCCGCGCCTATGATTATGCGACCGACCGCGGCGCGATCGCCTTGAACGATTACGCCCTCGAGAACGATCCGTTCGAAGCAATCGGCCGCCGCAGCGTCGCCGTCGAAATCGCCAGCGTCGTCAGAGCCTCCGCTGACAGTTTCGAACTCCGCTGGTCGGAGAAGACCTACGCCAACGGACAATTCGAAAAGCTGGATCGCTACACCGCGCATCTGACCATCGTCGTCGCGCCGCCAAGGACCATCGAAGCGCTGAACAAAAATCCGCTCGGCATTTATGTGCACGGCGTCAACTGGTCGAAAGATCTGTCCACGGGAGCCCCCTCATGAAACCGCACTTCATAGTCCCCGCGCTCGCCGCTCTCACGGGGTGCGCTGCCACGCCAACCGATATCGCGCTCGATGCGCCGCGCAGCTTTAGCCCTGCAAAAATCGTCAGCTTCGACGGCGAACCGATCCGGGAATTCGTGGAAACGCCGACGCCCTATCCCTTGCCGGGGCAATTGAAGCGCCTCGAAGAGCCGGATGCTTCCGCGCCGAATTTGAAGCCCTTCGAGCGCATCGAAACCGCCAATAGCCTCGCCACGGTCGAACCCGACCTCGATCGCTTCCTCAACGCCGTGCAGGTTTACCCCTTCATGGAAGGCGCACTCTACCGCCTCTACGCCGCGCCGGAGCAAGTAACCGACATCGCCCTCGAACCCGGCGAACGGCTGAACTCCGTTTCCGCCGGCGACACTGTTCGCTGGGTCATCGGCGATACGGCGAGTGGCGGCGCCGGTGGAAGCGGCGGCGCCAATGGCGAGCAAGTGCACATCCTGGTGAAACCGATCGCGCCGAACCTTTCGACCAATCTCGTCATCGCGACGGACCGGCGCGCCTATCACCTCGAAATGCGCTCTTTCCGCGAAACCTATATGGCGGCGATCTCCTGGACCTATCCGAGAGACGAATTGACGAGGCGTCGCAACGATAACGCGCGCTCCATCGAAGCGGCGTCGCAAATCGTCTCCGCCGGCGTCGATCCCGGCGATCTGAAGTTTCGCTACGAAATCGATGGCGATCGCCCGCACTGGCGCCCCGTTCGCGCCTTCGACAACGGGCGCCAGGTCTTCATCCAGTTCCCGGACGCGATTGCGCAAGGCGAAGCGCCGCCGCTCTTCGTCCTGTCCGCCAAAGGGCAGCCCGAACTCGTCAATTACCGCATGCGCGGGAACTATTATGTCGTCGACCGGCTGTTCGCCGCCGCCGAACTTCGGCTTGGCGAGAAGACGCAATCAATCGTCCGCATCCGCCGCACCGATTTGGAGCGCCGCTGAGATGACGCGCGCGGCCAAGATCGATCCCGGTGACCTGCGGCTGCGGGCGAGGCCGCGCCCGGTGACGCGCCTCAACAAAAAGGCGCTGATGATCGCGGCGAGCGGCGCGGGGCTCTTGATTTTCGGCGCGATGAGCGTCGCGCTTCGTCCGCCAAGGGCCTTGGGCGAGGCGAAACCCAAAGAGCTCTATAATGTCGACACCAAACCGAAGGCCGAAGGGCTCGACGCGCTTCCGAAATCCTATGCGGAAGTGAGACCGCAGCTCGGGCCGCCGCTGCCGGGCGATCTCGGCCCCGCCTTGAAACGCGCGCAGGACGCCATCGATGCTTCCGCTGGTGACGCGTATTTCGACGACACGGACTATGCGGCGCTGTCGCCGACCCCCTTCCGGAATTCCCCCGAGGCTGACGCCGCGCGCGAGGCCGCCTTGAAGGAAGCCCAGATCGCCGCGGCGGCGCGCGAGGGCGGCGTCTTCTTTCA
>JBGSNB010000108.1:0-5411 GCA_041739835.1 Parvularculaceae bacterium
CCGTCGCCGATGAGCGCGCCGAATTTGTCGACGCCGGTGTCGAGGGTCTCGCCGTCGAGCACGATGCGGATGCGCTTGTCGGCGCGCTCATTGCGATAATTGGCGATGACGGCGCCGGCCTCGATATTGGCGCCGGCGCCGATGATCGAATCGCCGACGAAAGAAAGATGCGCGATTTTTGACCGGGCCAGCATGAAGGTCGATTTCACTTCGCAGGACGGGCCGATGATGCAGTTTTCGTCGAGAAAGACGCCGCCGCGCAGATAGGCGCCGGAAGCGACAAAGGCATTCGGGCCGATGATCGCCGGCGCCTTCAATACGGCGTTCGGCTCGACGGTTGCAGCGCGGTGAACGGCGACGCCGTCGTGGATCGTGTAGTTTTGCAGCGTCGCCAGCGCCCGCCGGATGATCGCGTCGGCCGTCGACGTGATTTCCCACGGCGCAAGCTCGATCAGTCCGGCGAACAGACCGTCAGCGGCCGAAGGAAGCCACTCGCGCAAATCGAGAGGAGACGCCACCCGTCAGTCGTCGTCGCCGGAACGCTCTTCGCGGCTATCCTTGCGCAGCGCGGCCTTCGCCTGCTCGATGATGCGGCGGACATCGATCGGATCATCGACATTCGGCAGCGTGATGACGCCGACGCCGGTGCCGCGCAGCACGAGACTGCCATAGCCGAAAAGGCGGCCCCAGATCGATTGCTTCAGCGTGATCTCCTCGATCTTGTTGAGTGAGACTTCCTGCGTGTTCCGCGCGATGAGGCCGGTCTTGAAGACGAAGCGATAGGTGGTGACCGCGATTTCGGTCGTCCACAGGATGATCAGGTGGTTGAGCAGGATGAATGCGCCGGCGACGAAGGCGATCCCGACAAACCACCAGCCGATCTGCAGCTCACTGAAGGGAACGCTGCGGCCGAATGTGCCGAAATGCAGCAGCGCATACATGACGACCGGCGCGGAGCCGAGCGCGAACCACAGGACCGGGAAGAAGCTGAACGTCCAGTTGAAATGGACGCGGTAGACGATGCTCTCGCCCGGCGCCAGGGTCTTGTCGACATATCCCGCCATCGCCCGAATTTCCCCTTTCGCCGGTCGCCCCTACGTCCGGTCGCCATCGACACTATATAGGGGCGTCAGCGCAACAGGAAAGCCGCGGCCGGCGTTGAAAGGCGGGCGAACGCGCGATAAGACCCGCGCCTGTTTCATCGAAGACACGACTTCAACCGGAAAGAGCGCCCGGAGGGCGTAAAGAGCGAATGGCGAAATACCAGTATATCTACTTCATGCAGGGCCTGACCAAAGCCTACACGGGCGGGAAAAAGGTCTTGGAAAACATCCATTTGCAGTTCTATCCGGACGCCAAGATCGGGATTGTCGGGGTCAACGGGTCCGGCAAGTCGACGCTGCTGAGGATCATGGCGGGCGTCGACAAGGAATTTAACGGCGAGGCCTATCCCGCCGACGGCGCGACTGTCGGCTTCCTGCAGCAAGAGCCGCAGCTCGACCAGTCGAAGACCGTCTTTGAGAACGTGCTTGAGGGTCTCGGCTCGATCAAGGCCAAGATCGACGATTTCAACGCCGTCTCGGCGCAGATGGCCGACGATTACTCCGACGAGCTGATGGAGAAGATGTCGAAACTGCAGGAGGAGATCGACGCCGCCGACGGCTGGGACATCGACTCGAAGATCGAAATGGCGATGGAGGCGCTGCGCTGCCCGCCCGGCGACTGGAAAGTCGACAAGCTTTCGGGCGGCGAGAAGCGCCGCGTCGCGCTGGCGCGGCTGCTGCTGTCGAAGCCCGACCTCCTGCTGCTCGACGAGCCGACCAACCATCTTGACGCTGAATCTGTGGCGTGGCTCGAAAACCACCTGCGCGACTATCCAGGCGCCGTCATCATCGTGACGCATGACCGCTATTTCCTCGACAATGTCACCGGCTGGGTCCTCGAACTCGATCGCGGCCGCGGCATTCCGCATGAGGGGAATTATTCCTCCTGGCTCGAAGCGAAGAGAAAGCGCCTCGAACAGGAGGACCGCGAGGAGCAGAATCGCAAGAAGACGCTCGATCGCGAATCCGAATGGATCAGCGCCTCGCCCAAGGCGCGGCAGGCGAAGTCGAAAGCGCGCATCAATTCCTATGAGGAACTGCTCGCGAAGGCCGGCAACGAGGATATCTCGACCGCGCAGATCCAGATCCCGCCGGGGCCGCGTCTCGGCGGCGTCGTGATCGAGGCCGCCGATCTGAAAAAGGCCTATGGCGACAAGCTGCTGTTCGACGGGCTGACCTTCAAGCTGCCGCCCGGCGGCATTGTCGGCGTCATCGGCCCGAACGGGGCGGGCAAGACGACCTTGTTCCGTATGCTGACCGGTCAAGAAGAGCCGGACGGCGGATCGCTGCGCGTCGGCGAGACGGTGAAGATCGGCTATGTCGACCAGAGCCGCGATGATCTCAGCGCCAACAAGAATGTCTGGGAGGAAATCTCGGGCGGGCTCGACGTCCTCAAGCTCGGCAATCGCGAAATGCCGAGCCGGGCCTATGTCGGCTGGTTCAATTTCAAGGGCGGCGACCAGCAGAAGAAAGTCGGCAATCTATCGGGCGGCGAGCGCAATCGCGTGCATCTCGCCAAGATGCTGACCGAGGGCGCAAACCTGCTCCTGCTGGACGAACCGACCAACGACCTCGACGTCGACACCTTGCGCGAGCTTGAACGCGCGCTGGAGGATTTCGCCGGCTGCGCCGTCATCATCAGCCACGACCGCTGGTTCCTCGACCGCATCGCGACGCATATCCTCGCCTTCGAGGGCGACAGCCATGTCGAATGGTTCGAAGGCAATTTCGCCGCCTATGTCGAGGACAAGCGCCGCCGGCTGGGCGCCGCGGCCGACATCCCGCACCGGATCAAATACAAGAAGCTGACGCGGTGAAGGAGCGCATATGAAAAGACGTGAATTTATTGGGCTCGTCGCAGTTGCAAGCGCAGCGATCACGCCTGCTTATGCGCGGAAATGTCCGCCGGCGAACCCTGGGCTTAGATTTCATATTGAAGAGGACAAAGCGGGAAAATTTCGATGGCAACTGAAGTCACGCGGCGACATCATTGCGGACTCCGGTCAAGGCTACGAGACCCGCGCCGGCTGCAGAGAGGCGATTGAACGCGTAAAGACGTGCTGGGCGGCTGAAGTTGAAGGATAGTTTTGCATTATTATTCCTCAAGTCTTTCAGGCCGCCTCCAGAAACGGATTGACGATCTTGACGCCTGCAATCTCGCGGCCGTTTTGCATATCCTCCGTATAGAGAACGTCGCAGCCGCCCGCGACGGCGGCTGCTATGATCGCGCAGTCCCAATAGGCGAAGTTGGTGTCGGCCCTTAGGGATAACGCCTTATCAAGCAGCGAAGTCGTCATTGAAATTATGGGGAAGCGGCGCCAGTTGTCGATAAAGCGCTTCGCCTGGGCGTGAGTAAGGGCGTGAGGGCGGGTCGCTCTTGTCGCTTGAACGTAAAACTCCTGAAGTACCTGCACTGACATCGCGCAGTCTCGGCCATCAAGTATCGCCCGCGCCGCGTCGCGTTTCGAGATTTCGGTCGGGCCCGAGCCCGCTGAATAGAGCAGCACGTTTGTGTCGATGAAGACCTTCACGGCTTAGCGGAACCGCGCCCGGTCATAAAGTTCGTCTCGCGACAGGCGATCTCCGCCGTCGAATTCTTTTATCTGTTTTCGCAGTTCGATTTCGTCGCACTTCAACCGCTCAAAGCGTTCGTCTTCGCTTTCTTCTGTAGGAAGATCATTTATCAGATCGCGCACCAGGGCCGACACGGATTTCTCACGCCGCGCTGCGGCGAGGCGCGCCCGGCGATAGGTTAGATCATCGACAGATATCGTTATATTCTTCACACTCTCACAGTAACTGTGAAACTGTGATCTGTCAAGGGCGGTTGACGAAGTGGGGCGGAACCCCGAACGCTGGTTTGAGGTCAATACCGGGGTTCCCATGCGCCTTCTGGCCGCACTTCTCGCCTTATCCGCAACGCCCGCGCTCGCCGCGCCGAGTTACGTCACCGCCGCGCGGATGATCGATCCGGCGAGCGGGCGCGCCATCGCCGACCCGGCGATCATCATCGACGAGGGAAAGATCGTCTCGATCGGGACGAAAGCGACGCTTGCGGCGCCAGACGGCGCGACGATGATCGATCTCGGCGGCAAGACGATCCTGCCCGGCCTCATCGACATGCACACGCATCTGATCGGCGATCCGACGCTCGGCGGCTATAACAGCATCGGCGAGACGCGCGAGGCGGCGGCGATCATCGGCGTCGTCAACGCCGAAAAAACGCTGATGGCGGGATTTACGACAGTGAGGAATGTCGGCGCCGGCGATTTCGCTGATGTCGCGCTGCGCGACGCGATCAATAATGGCCTCGTCCCGGGCCCGCGCATGTTTGTCTCCGGACCGCCGGTGTCGATCATCGGCGGCCATTGTTCGGACAACAATTTGCTGCCGAACGACTTTCGCCTTCTCGGCGCCGGCGTTGCAACCGGTCCATGGGAGATGCGCGCGAAAGTGCGAGCGAACATCAAATACGGCGCTGACCTCATCAAGACCTGCTCGACGGGCGGCGTCTTCTCAAAAGGCACAGTTCCGGGCGCCGAGCAAAACACTATCGAGGAAATGCAGGCGATCGTCGCCGAGGCGCATCAGCGCGGCCTCAAGGTCGCCAGCCATGCGCACGGAACCGCCGGCATCAAGAACGCGATCAAGGCCGGCGTCGATACGATCGAGCACGCCTCCTACCTCGACAAGGAAGCGATCAGCATGGCGAAATCGAAAGGCGTTTATCTCGCCATGGACATCTACAACACCGAATACACGCAGAGCGAAGGCCGCAAGAACGGCCAGCTTGAGGAGTTCCTGAAAAAGGACGCCGACATCGCCGAGATCCAGCGCGAGAGCTTCCGGGCGGCGGCGAAGGCCGGCGCGAAGATCGTCTACGGCACCGACAGCGGCGTCTACCCGCATGGCGACAACGGCAAGCAGTTTTTCTGGATGGTGAAATACGGGATGACCCCGGCCGAGGCGATCCGCTCGGCGACAACCCTCGCCGCCGAAGCGCTCGGCAAGGAGAAAACGCTCGGGCGGATCTCCACAGGCTACGTCGCAGATCTGATCGCGGTCGACGGCGATCCGCTCACCGATGTGACGGCGCTCGAAAAAGTCGGCTTCGTGATGAAGGCCGGCGTCGTCTACAAGAATGAATAGGCGTCGATCAGTTCAGGGACCAATTCAGGCCGGCCGATGAGCCAGAGCGCGCCGCACGCCGCCACGCCGCTTTTCCTGCTGTCGGCTGCGTTCGGCGGCCTCTTTGGTTTCGTGCTGGCCGCCTCGTTCGCCGTCGATGGCGCGCCGCACGCGTTCGAC
>JBGSNB010000130.1:0-2461 GCA_041739835.1 Parvularculaceae bacterium
CTCGAACGCATCCTCGCGGGTGACGCCGGCCTCCTGAAACACCGGGTCGGAAAACGCCGCCGCAAGATCGGAAAACAGCTGGTCGGTCTCGGCGCCGGCCATGCGGGTCAGGTCGAAGCCATAGACGCCGGCGAGCCGGACCAGAAGATCGGCGGAAACCGGCCGCTGATTGCGCTCGATGAGGTTCACATAAGAGGGCGAAATATCGAGCTCTGCGGCCATTTCCGCCTGCGTCAGCGCCCGCTCGCGCCGCAAGCGGCGGATCTGCGGTCCCAGATAGAGCTTGCGTCGGACGACCATTCCGGATCTCAAACGGCTTCCTGATCGAAAGAAGATAACACCGGAAAGTTACAAAAGCGACAAAAACACATAGAATTAGGTGTAAAGATTTACATTGCGACGCGGCATTTCTCGCGCTGTCGCCGCTTTGATGATCAAGTGGCGACGTCCCGCCGCTTGGCGGGCGGCGGCGACCTGGGGGCAAGCGTTTCCGGCCGCGAAGCGGAGACCGATCATGACTGTGACGTTCGAAGACCTCATTCCGTCGGCGCCCAAGGGGCGCTTTGGCGGCATCAAGCGCAATTACACCGCGGCGGAGGCCCTGCGGCTCCGCGGTTCGATCGACATCGCCTACACGCTCGCCGAACGCGGCGCGAACAAGCTCTGGGAACTCTTGCGGACGGAGCCCTATATCAACGCGCTTGGCGCGCTTTCCGGCAACCAGGCCGTGCAGATGGCGAAAGCCGGCCTCAAGGCGATCTACCTCTCCGGCTGGCAGGTCGCGGGCGACGCGAATACCGCAGGGCAGGTCTATCCCGACCAGTCGCTCTACCCGGCGAACGCCGGCCCGGAACTCGCCAAGCGCATCAACAACGCGCTGCGTCGCGCCGACCAGATCGAACATTCCGAAGGCAAGGTGAAGCGCGACTATTTCCTGCCGATCGTCGCCGACGCGGAAGCGGGTTTTGGCGGCCCGTTGAACTGCTTTGAGATCATGAAGGCCTATATCGAGGCCGGCGCCTCGGGCGTTCACTTCGAAGATCAGCTCGCCTCGGAAAAGAAATGCGGCCATCTCGGCGGCAAGGTGTTGATCCCGACCAAGGCGCATGAGCGGAACTTGAACGCGGCGCGCCTCGCCGCCGATGTCTGCGGCGTGCCGACGCTGGTCGTCGCGCGCACCGACGCGGAATCGGCAAAGCTCATCACCTCCGATGTCGACGAGCGCGATCACCCCTTCATCGATTTCGACCAGGGCCGGACGCCGGAAGGTTTCTATCGCCTGAAGGACGGGACCGGCGTCGATCACTGCATCGCGCGCGGCCTTTCCTATGCGCCGTATGCGGACCTTATCTGGTGGGAGACGTCGCACCCGGATCTCGAGGACGCGCGACGCTTCGCCGAGGCGATCCAGAAGGCGCATCCCGGCAAGATGATGGCGTATAATTGCTCGCCGTCCTTCAACTGGGAGGCCAATCTCGACAAGGCGACGATCGCCAAATTCCAGCGCGAGATCGGCGCGATGGGCTACAAATACCAGTTCGTGACCCTCGCCGGGTTCCATGCGCTGAATTTCGGCATGTACACGCTCGCGCATGGCTACAAGGACCGCGGCATGGCGGCCTATTCGGAGCTGCAGCAGGCGGAATTCGCCGCCGAAAAGATCGGCTACGAAGCGACGCGCCACCAGCGCGAAGTCGGCACCGGCTATTTCGACCTCGTCGCGACCACCCTGTCCGGCGGGCAGTCATCGACGACGGCGATGAGCGAATCGACGGAATCGGCGCAGTTCAAGGCGGCGGAATAAGCGCGCAGACTTCAGGGAGGAAACGCGCAAAGGAAGAGCCGCCCCGCAAAGGGCGGCTTTTTCTATTGCGCCTGTCCCGGCCTTCTGCGGCGTCTTTCCGGCGGCGCGCCGTCGCCGCGCGCGCCGAATACGCCTTTCTTGCTGTCGCGCTTCGGGCTCTCGAATTTCGCCATCGCCAGCGGCGCGAACGCCGCGGCGAAGGCTTCCGCCTCGGCGATGTCGCCGGCGCTCAGCGCGGATTTGAGGCCGGGCACGAGCGAGGCGGGCAGCGGTCCGTAGCCGTAGAGATCAGCCGTCGGATTTTTTTGATAGACGAGCGACCATTTCAGCGAAGCCTTCTGGTCGTGCAGCGGGCTCGCGGGCGACGCCATGTCCATCGCCAGCCGGCGCTGCGCGCGCGCATTGCCGGCGAACGCGGCTCTGGTCAGCCAGAACTCGCCCTCCTGCTTGAAGAGTGCGGCCTCCGCATCGCTGGATCCCTTGAGCGAGAGCAGGCATTCGGCAAGTTCGTGCTGCGCCGCCTCCTGTCCCTCGCCCATGCCGGCGATGACGCGAAAGGCCGGCGCCGCCTCGGCGCAACCCTTCTTTTCGCGAAGCTCGCGCGCGTACTTGACGAGCCGGCCGGCATCGTCCTGATGCGGCGCGGCGTCCGTCGGC
>JBGSNB010000138.1:0-6859 GCA_041739835.1 Parvularculaceae bacterium
ACGCCGGCCGCCAACAGGGCGGCGAACGCTGCGCTCATCCGGATGATGCCGGGCCTATCGCCGACTGTCATGAAGGTGTCGCGCCCCGCCGCCTATTTCTGGTTACATCGAGCGGTCGATCATGCTTTGTTTCGACCCGCCGATCGAGCCATATCTGCAGCGCCGTCTGTTTCGCCGTCATCCGGAGACCACTATGCCCTTTCCTGCAAGCCGCCGCCTCGTCGCCCTCGCCTCCACCCTGATGGCGACTTCGGCCTACGCCGAAGGTCCCGCCGCCATCGACGAGGATCCGTATTTCCGCGACGGACAGCAAACGCTCGCGGCGCGAGCCGCGATAAAGCCGAATACGCGAAAAGCGAAAAACGTCATTCTCTTCGTCGGCGACGGCATGGATCCGACGACCGTAACGGCGGCGCGCATATTCGATGGACAAACGCGCGGCGAACAGGGCGAAGAAAATTTCCTCGCCTTCGAGCGATTTCCGCATGTCGCCTTCTCAAAGACCTACAACACGAACGCGCAAACGCCCGACAGCGCCGGCACGATGTCAGCCATGGTGACTGGCGTCAAAACCAAGATGGGAGTCATTTCTCTCACCGATGCGGCCGAGGTCGGAAATTGCGCTTCGGCGAGCGGCGCGGTTGTTTCGACGCTCGGCGAATTGTCGGAGCGCGCGGGCCTCGCGACGGGGATCGTGACGACGACGCGCCTGACGCACGCGACGCCCGCTGCGGTCTATTCGCACGTCCCCGACCGCGACTGGGAACGCGACACCAATCTGACCGAGGAAGCGAAGACGAATGACTGCCGCGACATTGCGCGCCAATTGATCGAGTTCAGCGAAGGCGACGGCATCGATGTCGCGCTTGGCGGCGGCCGTTCGAATTTCCTGCCGGCCGAGGCCGCCGATCCGGAGGACGACGGCGAGAAAGGCGGGCGGCGGGACCAGCGCAATCTCGCCGCCGAATGGGCGGCAAAGAGCGCCGGACACCGCTATATCTGGAATCGTGAGGCGTTTGAGGCGATCGATGCGGCCGCGGCGCCGAAGCTGCTCGGGCTGTTTGAACGTTCGCACATGGAATACGAAGCCGATCGCCCGAACGACGCGGCGGGCGAGCCGTCTCTGGCGGAAATGACAAGAAAAGCGATTGAAATCCTTCGTCAGGACAAGGACGGTTTCTTCCTGATGGTCGAGGGCGGGCGCATCGATCATGCGCATCATGGCGGCAATGCCGCGCGCGCGCTGCGCGATACGCAAGCCTTCGCGGAAGCCGTCGCCGCCGCGGACGCCCTGACCAACGATGCCGACACGCTGATCATCGTGACTGCGGATCACGGACACACGATGTCGTTCGCCGGTTACCCGAAAAAGGGCAGCGATATCCTCGGTCTCGCGACAGCGACGCTCGAGGCCGGCGATCTTGAGGACGGCTATGCGCGCGCCGGCGACGGCAAGACCTATACGACGCTCGGCTACGCCAACGGTCCGGGGACTGTTTTTGCCGGCCAGAAGAAAGTCGGCGAGCGTCACGAACCGACCGCGGCGGAAGTGAAGGACCTGAATTACCGTCAGCAGGCGACCGTCCCCTCCGGCTCAGAGACGCATGGCGGCCAGGATGTCGCCATCTACGCCAAAGGCCCGCATGCCTATCTGATCGGCGGCCTGGTCGAGCAAAGCTACGTTTTCCATGTCATCGACGATGCGCTTTCGCTCCGCAAGCGAGCCGCAAAACGTTAATGGCGGCAGCCTCTGTCGCGTCGCGGCAGTGAGTGAGCGCTCACTCATTTCCGCGCCGCTTCGTCCGCGAAAAAATTTTTTCGAAATCCTGTCACACTTGGACCCCCTGTATCGTCTTAGCGGCAGGGCGTGCGTCGGCTCTTTGACATCGTGAATCTTTTGCAGCGTTCCGGTTCAATCGAACTGGCCGCCTGCGCGAAACAAAAGCCGGGGCGGCTCTCCGCGTGCGAAAAAGGCATGTCCTTTGACGACGAAGAAAGGGCGCCTTTTCCCGCCCGAAGCCGCGCGAGGCGGCAAAAAACCGGAAGAGACGGAACCGGAAAGGGGCGCCCTTTCGAAGGGTGGCGGAGCCGGGCGAAGCGAACGCGGCCGACCTATGCGACCGGATCGAGCCAGCCCCATTCGTCGCGGGTCTCGCCGGAAAAGAGCCCGAAAAAGGCGCTCTGGAGTTCTGTCGTCACCGGACGATTGTTGTTGCCGATCGGCAGGCGATCGACCGACCGCACCGGCGTCACTTCCACCGCCGTGCCGCACATGAACATCTCGTCGGCCGCGTAGAGCGCTTCACGCGCCAGCGATTGCTCGATCACCTCATAGCCGCGCGATTTCGCCAGCGTGATGATCGAGTCGCGCGTGATCCCCATCAGGATCGACGAAGCGCCGGGCGGCGTATAGATCTTGCCGTTCATCACGACGAAGAGGTTCTCGCCGGCGCCCTCGCTGACAAGGCCGGAGGCGTCAAGTCCTATCCCCTCGGCGAAGCCGCGCTCGCGCGCTTCCAGCGCTATCAGGCGGCTTGAGAGATAATTGCCGGACGCCTTGACCCCCGCGGGCATGGTATCCGGCGCCAGCCGTCGCCAGCTTGAAATGCAGGCGTCGACACCGTTCTTGAGCCCGTCCTCGCCGAGATAGGCGCCCCAGGGATAGGCGGCGATGATGGTCTCGGACTTTTCGTGCGGCGCCGAGATCCCCATTTCGCCATAGCCGAGGAAAACCAGCGGGCGGATATAGGCGGACTTGAGGCCATTCTCGCGCACGACATCCCGGCAGGCCTGCATCAGCTCTTCGATCGAATGCTTCAGCGGCAGCCGATAAACCCGTGCGGAATAGGCAAGCCGCTTGATATGGTCGAAATTGCGGAAGATGACCGTGCCCCTGTGCTTCGTCTCATAGGCGCGCATCCCCTCGAACACCGCCGTCGCATAGTGGAGCGCATGGGACATCACATGGACCGTCGCGTCGGCCCACGGGATCAGTTCGCCGTTTGACCAGATGAATTTCGATTCTTTGATCGGCATAGAATTCTTCCTTGCGACGCGTCTTCATTGAGGTAATAGCGCCGCCGGCGCCGGCAGGCCAGTCTTGCGGGGCGCTCCCGGGAATTTCGCCGATTTTCGGCGTTCAGGTGGCGGATCGTGCGGAAATTCGCCATAGGAAGCGCCAGTCGCGCGCGAAAGCGCCAATACGGAGCCGGAAATGAAAGAGCAAGGGGTCCTCGCCGAACTCCTGGACCTGATGGCGGCGCTGCGGACGCCGGGGACCGGTTGTCCCTGGGACCTCGAGCAGGATTTCCGCTCAATCGCTCCGTACACGATTGAAGAGGCCTATGAGGTCGCCGACGCCATTGAACGCGGCGACATGGAGGAGCTGAAGGGCGAGCTGGGCGATCTCCTGTTCCAGACCGTATTTCACGCGCGAATGGCGGAAGAAACCGGCGCCTTTACGTTTTACGACGTCGCGCGGGCGATTACCGAAAAGATGAAAGACCGTCACCCGCATGTCTTTGGCGACGCCGCTGCTCGCGACGCCGACGAACAGACCCGCCAATGGGAGACGCAGAAGGCGGATGAGCGGGCCAAAAAAGGCAAAGCCGGCTTGCTCGACGACGTTCCGATCGCCCTCCCCGGCCTTGCCCGCGCGGTGAAGCTTCAAAAGCGCGCGGCGCGCATCGGCTTTGACTGGAAGAACCCGCGCGATGTCCTCGCCAAGATCACGGAAGAAACCGGAGAACTCGTCGATGTCATCGACACGGGCGACCACGACAGGATCGAGGATGAATTCGGCGATTTGTTGTTTGTGATCGCCAATCTCTCTCGCCATCTGCGTGTCGATCCGGAGGCCGCCTTGCGGCGCGCCAACGAGAAGTTCTCAAGGCGGTTTCGACATATCGAGCGGCGGCTTGGCGAACAGGGGCGCCTTGGCTCGGCAACTCTCGATGAAATGGAAGCATTGTGGAGCGAAGCGAAGCGCGCGGAGAAATAGCGGCGTCGGCGCTTCGTTTCGACCTACCCTCCATAGCCCCCGCGCGGCCGGAGCGGTTTCATCAGCACACGGTAAACGCCCAGAAAAATGACGATCAGCAGCGCTTTCAGGCCGACATCCTGCACCATCCAGTTCACCCATGGCGCGTCGGAAGCCCAGTAGGCGATCGGGAAATAAAGAAAGGTCTGCGCAAGATACGCCGCTAGCGCCGCGAAGAAGGGCGCACGCCACCAGGCCTCGCGGCCGCGGGTGATGTCATAAACGCCGGCCGCGACGAATTGCGACAGGATCGACGAGCCGACAAAGGCGACCACGAAAGCGACGCTCGGCAAATCGCCGTCCTCAAGCGTCGGAGAAAGATAGGAAACGCCGGCAAAGGCCGCGAATGCCGCAACCGCCCAGGACGCCGTGATGACCCGCGACGCCTCATCGCCGCCGAAGCGCCGGGCGATCAGGATCGCCAGCATCGGTCCTGCCGCCATCAGGAAATAACCGACCGACAGCCAGTTCGCCGGCTTGACCGTCGCAAGGCTGAAGAAATGGTCGAACCCTCGGAAAGGCAGATCGACCGTCAGGAAGGCAAACACGAGGATGGGGATCAAAAACGCGGACAGCAGCGCCGCCCGGACGAGCGCCGCCCCGAAGTCACGCGCCTCGCGGGCGAGTTTTTGAAGGGGCGTTTCCTTGATCGGCCGTCTCGTCTCGACGGCTGCCGCGATTTCCACGAGGGGTACTCCGCTGACCGAGCGGAGCGCGAGGCTCCTTCAGGAAGCCTTCGCCAGTTCGCGCTTGATTTTCAAGGCCCCGGTCGAAAGCTTCTTGTCGTTCGCCTTGATCAGGAAGGCGTCGAGGCCGCCAACATGATCGACCGAACGCAGCGCCGCTGCGGTGACCCGCATCTTGTAGGCCCGGCCGAGCTTGTCCGACCGCAGGGTGACGTCGCACAGATTCGGCAGGAACCGGCGCTTCGTCTTGTTATTGGCGTGCGATACGTTGTGTCCGACCATTGGGCCGACGCCTGTCAGTTCACACCGGCGAGCCATAAAATTAACCCTGCTTTGAAGCGTTCGGGCGCCTCGGAAGGCGCGGATTCTCAAGAGCCGCGCGTCTAATCGAGAGGGTCCGCCCTGTCAAGGCGGCCAGCGGCCAGCCCTTTCAATCCGGGACGAAACCCTTAAATGCCGCATTGTGGGCGAAAAATCCGACCGCCGCCCGACCGGAATGGCAATGCCCCGCCGCAAGCTCAAGCCCCACGAGATCAGCCTTTCGACAGGGCCTGAAGGGGCGAGCCTTGTCGCGCTGCTTGGGCCGACCAATACCGGCAAGACCCACCACGCCATCGACCGCATGCTGGCGCACCGGACAGGGATGATCGGGCTGCCGCTGCGCCTTCTTGCCCGGGAGGTCTATGACCGCCTGATCGAGAGAAGGCCCGCGGGCGAGATCGCGCTTGTCACGGGCGAAGAAAAAATCGTCCCTCCTTCGCCCGCCTATTGGGTGTCGACCGTCGAGGCGATGCCGCTCGATCGGGTGACGGAATTTCTGGCGATCGATGAAGTCCAGCTTGCCGCCGATGCTGAACGCGGCCGGATTTTCACCTCGCGCCTTCTTCATGCGCGCGGGACGAAAGAAACTATGTTTCTCGGCTCCGACACGATGCGTCCGATTTTGCGTCGGCTGTTTTCCGACATAACCTTCCAGACGAAAGAACGCTTTTCGTCGCTGACTTATTCCGGCAGCAAGAAAGTGACGCGCTTGCCGCGCCGCACGGCGATCGTCGGTTTTTCCGCCGACATGGTCTACGCCATCGCAGAGTTGGTGCGGCGCCAGCGCGGCGGCGCCGCCGTCGTCCTTGGCGCGCTTTCGCCACGTACCCGCAATGCGCAGGCCGAACTCTACCAGACGGGCGAAGTCGACTACCTCGTTGCGACTGACGCGATCGGCATGGGGCTGAACATGGATATCGACCATGTCGCATTCGCCGCTGCGCGTAAATTCGACGGTCGGGGATTTCGCGACTTGAAATCGGCCGAACTCGCGCAGGTCGCCGGGCGGGCCGGCCGACATGTTCGTGACGGCGCATTCGGGGTCACCGCCGACTGCGCGCCTTTCGACGAACACGTAATTTCGGCGATTGAAAATCACCAGTTCGACCCGGTCGAAGCGCTGCATTGGCGAACCGAAGCGCTCGACTTCTCGTCGATATCGGCCTTGCGACAGTCTCTCGATAAACCGTCGCCCCGCGCCGAATTCGTGCGAGCGCGGCCCGACGACGACGAGGAGGCGCTGGCTGGTCTATCAAGAGACGCCGATCTCTGCGAACGGACGAAGGGTCGCGCCGCAACCGAATTGCTCTGGCAGGTTTGCCAAATTCCGGATTTCCGGAAAATAGCGCCTGACCAGCATCTGAAGCTCCTGTCCGAACTCCACGACCAGATCGCGGACGGCGGCCGCATCGGCGACGAGTATCTGGCGGCGCGGGTCAACAAGCTTGCGGATACGGCCGGCGAGTTCGATACGATTTCGACGCGCATCGCGCATGTCCGCACCTGGACCTATCTCTCCAACCGGGCGACGTGGGTCGAAAACGCCGCCTATTGGCAAGGCAGGACCCGGGAGATAGAAGATTCCCTTTCCGACGCTTTGCATGAAAAACTGACGCAGAGATTTGTCGATCGCCGAACCTCGGTTCTCTTGAAAAAGCTTCGCGACGAAGCGCCGATCCTCGCCGGGGTCACTGATGACGGAGAAGTAATCGTGGAAGGCCAGTTTGTCGGCCGCCTGCTGGGGTTTGAATTCGCCGTCGATCCGCGCGCTGTCGGCGCGGACGCAAAGCGCATGCGCGGCGCCGCCGAACGC
>JBGSNB010000172.1:0-4146 GCA_041739835.1 Parvularculaceae bacterium
GGCGCCGGAAATCGCGGGCGCGCCGGGCGTGCGCGAATTCCGCACGCCGATCGCCGTCGAGGGGTTCGATTTTGCGGAGGCGGCCGGCTTCGCCTTCGACGACGACGACTTTGCGGGCGTCATGGCGGAGGATCTTGAAATGCGCCTGCTCGGCGCGCTCGACGGCGAGAATTCCGGTTCCTACGCGCTGGCCTTTCGCAATGGCGACGAGATTTACCGATTCTCCAGCGACGAACCGATGTCGGCGGAGACTCGCGCCGAACTTCGCGAAGCGCTGAAGGCGATGCGCAAGGCGCGCGAAGAAGCGCGCAAGGACGCCGCAAAACATCGCGCCGAGTTGCGTCTCGACATCGAGCGCATCCAGAAAGACGCGCGCCTTCAAGCGCGCCGCGCCGCCGCCCTGCAGGTCCGGATGAGCGCGGAAGACCTCGCGGAAATCCGCCGCGCCGCGCAATTGACACGGCGCGAAGCGCTGGAGATGCAGCTTGAAGCGCTGAAGGAAGCCCGCGCCGATCTCGATGTAGACGTCGAAAGCGATATCGAAGACGCTTTGGCCGACCTTGAAGACGCCGAGAGCGAGATCGACGAAGCCGACTTGTCGCGTCAGGAAATCGACGCGGCGCTTACGGAAATCAGCGAGCGCCGGCGCGAGCTTGAGCTGAACGCCGACGTTCACAAACGCGCGATCGAAGCGGCGCGCCGCGGCATCGAAGCGCAGATCGAAGCCGTCGATCGCCAACTGCAGTCATTCGACGAGGAAGAGACCGTCGACTGACGAGTTGCTGCGCCGCGCCGATATTTCAATTCATCGCTGGCCGGGGGCCGTTGGTCGAAACGGCGCCGACCACCCCTTGTGAAGGCGCCTTTGGCGGGCGTTTATAGGCTGCGCGACAAATGTCGCTTGCCGCGACCATTCGGAGCCGCAGATGGGCCTGACGAAACTCTGCCTCAAGAATCCGGCGGCGGTCGCCGTCGTGCTGGCGCTGGTTGCCCTGTTCGGCGCCGTGTCGATTTCAAAGCTGCCGATCCAGCTGCTGCCGAATATCGAGCGCCCGGAACTCGGGATCTGGACCGGCTGGCGCGCGGCCTCGCCGCGCGAAGTCGAAAGCGAGATCATCGAGCCGATCGAGCGCGAATTGCGCGGCATGCCGGGCCTCAAGACCATGCAGTCCTTCTCGAATTCGGGCGGCGGCTTTGTCCGCCTCGAATTCGCGCTCGGCGCGGATATGGACAAGACGCTGACCGAGGTCACCAGCCGGCTGCAGCGGGTGCGCGGCCTGCCCGCCGAAGCGGACCGCCCGTCGATCGGCGATTTCGGCGGCGGTTCGGCGGGCGACACGCTGATTTTTCTCTTCATGCAGCGCCTGCCGGACCGCGACAACGCCGCAACAAAGATGAGCGAATTCGCGCAGACGCGCATCGCGCCGGAACTCGAGGCGATCGACGGCGTCGCCGGCGTCGATGTGAATTCGGACGACGGCGAGGAGATCATCCGGATATCGTTCGATCCGTTCCGCCTCGCGCAGCTTGGCGTCACCATCGACCAGATCGCGCAGACCGTGAACCGCTCAACCGATGTGACCGGCGGTTCCGTCGAAGTCGGCCGGCGCAATTACACGATGCGGTTCGAAGGCCGCTATACGGCGGCGCAGCTCGGCGAGACTATCCTCGCCTGGCGCAACGGCGCCGCCATCCGCCTCAGCGACGTTGCAGATGTCTCCGTCGCCAATGACCGGCGCGGCGGCGTCGTCTACCAGAACGGCAATCCCGCGATCGGCATGCGTCTCATTCGCGAGCCGGGCGCGAATACGCTGGCCGCCATCAATGCGATCACCGCCAAGATCGACGAGCTGAACGCCGGCCCGCTGGCGGAGATGGGCTACGCGATCCACAAGAGCTTTGACCCCTCGCTGTTCATCAAGAACGCGCTGTCGATGCTGACCGGCAATCTTTTCCTCGGCGTGTTGCTGGCGACCGGCATCTTGTGGGCGTTCCTGCGCCGCACGACCGCAACGCTGCTGATCGCCAGCGCGATACCGATCTGTCTTGCGGCGACGATCGTATTCCTCAACCTCACCGGCAGGTCGATCAACGTCATTTCGCTCGCGGGGCTCGCCTTCGCGACCGGCATGGTGCTCGACGCCGCGATCGTCGTGCTCGAAAACTTCGTCCGCATGCGCGATGAAGGACGCGAGCCGAAAGAGGCCGGCTTCCTGGCGGTCAAGCAGGTTTTCGGCGCCTTGTTCGCCTCGACGGTGACGACTGTCGCCGTCTTCATTCCGGTGATGTTTTTCGAAGATGTCGAGGGACAGCTCTTTTCGGATCTCGCCTTGACGATCGCCGTCGCGGTCACTTTCAGCCTGATCGTCGCCGTAACTGTTCTCCCGCTCGGCGCCGCCTTGTTGATGAAGACCGAGAAAGCGTCCGCCGCAATGACGCGCGGGCGCGGCGTCTTCGACCGCCTACCCGATGTCGTCATGTCCTTGACGCGGACGCCGCGCCGGCGCGCTGCCTGGATCGCCGGCCTGACCCTCGTTCCTGTCCTGCTCGGCTGGGCGCTATTTCCGTCGCTCAATTACCTGCCGCCGGTGAAGCGCGCGGCGATCGACGGCTTCATTTCATTTCCGTCGGGCGCCAGCGCCGACATGATCAGAGAGGAGTTCGCGGAAGTCGTGGTTGCGCGGCTCGACCCTTACATGAAGGGCGAGAAAGAACCGGCGCTGCTCAATTATTATCTCTATTCGGGCGCGTGGGGCGGCAATATCGGCGTTCGCCCCAAGGTCCAGTCGAACATGGACGAGCTAGAAACGCTCGTGAATGAAGAAATTCTCGTCGGCTTCCCCGACACCCGCGTCTTCGCGCGCCAAGGCGATCTCTTCGGCGATTTTGGCGGCGGCGGCGATATCCGCATCGACCTGCAGGCGGCGGATTATGACGCTCTCCAGCAATCGGTGCCGGCCGTCATGGACATCATCACCGCCGCGCTGCCCGGCGCGTCGGTCTGGCCGAACCCGGATCCGCAGATCGTCAATCCCGAAATCAAACTTGTTCCGAATGACCGGCGGATCGCCGAACTCGGCATGACGCGCAGCGGCGTCGCCAGCGCCGTGCGCGCGTTCGGCGACGGATTGTGGCTTGGCGAATTCTTCCACGAAGATACGCGCGTCGACATCCTGCTGCAGGCGAAAGAATGGGGCGAGCCGGAATATCTGGCGACCGTGCCTGTCGCGACGCCGACGGGCGCGATCGTGCCGCTCGGCGAATTGGCGAGTTTCGAACGCAGCGTCGGCCCCCAGCAGATCAGCCGCATCGATGGACGCCGGACGATTTCGCTGGCGGTCAATGCGCCGGAAGGCATGGCGCTCGGCGACATCGTCGCAAAGCTCAAGGACGGGCCGGAAAAGGAGATCTATGCGATGCTGCCCGAAGGCGCGTCGCTCGCCTTTGCCGGCGAGGCGGACAGCCTGAAGCGCGCCATCGGCAATCTCGGCGGCAATTTCCTGCTCGCCGTGGCGATCCTGTTCATGATCATGGCGGCGCTATTCAAGTCGCTTCGTGACGCGGCGATCGTCATCGTCGCGCTGCCGATGGCCGCCGTCGGGGGCATCGTCGCGATCAGGCTGCTCAATCTCGTCAACCCGACGCCGCTCGACCTGCTCGGCATGATCGGATTCATCATCCTGCTCGGCATTGTCGTCAACAATGCGATCCTGCTCGTCGAACAGACGCGCCAGTCCGAGGCCGAAGGTAAGTCGCGCGCCGACGCCGTCCGCGAAGCGCTCGCTCTGCGGACGCGGCCGATCTTCATGTCGACGGCGACGACGCTGATGGGGATGGCGCCGCTGATCGTCGCGCCGGGCGAAGGCGCGCAGATCTATCGCGGCCTTGCGACCGTGATCTTCGGCGGCATGACGGTGTCGACTCTGTTCACGCTCATCCTGATGCCCGCGATGTTGCAGCTCGGCGCCGCCAAAGTCGCGCGCCGCGATAGCCGGTTCGTGCTTCAGCCCGCAGAATAAGGAACATTCCTATGCGGAAGATCGCCCTCACCCGCCCGATGCGCTTCACGCTCGCCGGCGCCATGCTCGCCGCCGTTGTCGGCGGCGGCGCATATTTCTCCGGCGCGTTCGACCAGCCGGCGAACGC
>JBGSNB010000173.1:0-2278 GCA_041739835.1 Parvularculaceae bacterium
GGCCTTGTCGGCGAAGAGCGCGGCCGGGCGTTTCACGTGAAGCGACGGCTTCTCGACGAGGCGCGCGCGTGGGCCGGCGAGCGCGGGCTGACCCCGACCGAAGCCGCCAGGCACGGCCTCAAGATCAATCAGGACGGCCGTCGCCGCAGTGTTCTTGACCTTCTCGCCTTGCCGGGGATTATGCTGCAGGACATTGCGGCTTTTTGGCCGGAAGCCGGCAGCTTGCGTCCCGACATCGCCGAGCAGCTGGAGATCGAGGCGCTTTACGCCGGTTATCTCGGCCGGCAGGAAGCCGACATCCTCGCCTTCAGGAAGGACGAATCCCTGCGCCTTCCGGAGGATCTACCCTATGCCGCGATCAAGGGCCTCAGCCATGAGGTCAGCGTCCGCCTGCAGGAAACGCGGCCGGCGACGCTTGGTCAGGCCGGCCGAATCGAGGGTGTGACGCCGGCGTCGTTGGCCGTCCTTCTCGCCTGGCTCAAGAAGAACGAACGCGCAGCGGGATGACCTACGGGACGGACGAGTTTGCGGCCGAGTATGGCGTTTCACGTGAAACACTGAACCGCCTCAGGGCCTTTGACGCGGTGCTGCTCGACTGGTCATCGCGCTACAATCTGATCTCGCGCTCGACCATCGAAGAGCGTTGGGATCGGCATTACCGTGACAGCGCGCAGCTTTACGGGCTGCTTCCGGCAGACGCGAGGACGCTGGTCGATCTTGGCAGCGGCTCCGGGTTTCCGGGGCTCGTATTGGCGGCGATGGGAGCGGCGAGGGGCCTTCATGTCGCGCTTGTCGAATCGACCGGCAAGAAGGCGGCGTTCCTCGATGCGGCGATCCGGGCGATGTCGCTCCAGAACGCGCGGGTAATACCGCAACGCATTGAAAATATTACTATATCACCGCCAGATGTGGTGACTGCGCGGGCCCTGGCCCAACTTGAGAGACTCCTCGCCTACGCGGAAGGGTTCGCGAAGGAAAACACCGTGCTTATTTTTCCGAAGGGACAAGATGTTGAGGGCGAATTGACCCAAGCCGCTAAATCTTGGCATATGAAGGTTGATAGGCGGCCGAGCGTGACGAGCCCCGGCTCTACCATCCTCGTCATCCGCGAGTTCCGGCCGAAAGGCGCCCAAAAGCCCTCGAGGACACCTTCGAAGTGACCGATTCCGCCCGCTCTGCCGCATCGCCGCGCATCCTAGCGATCGCGAACCAGAAGGGCGGCGTCGGCAAGACGACGACGGCGATCAACCTGTCGACCGCGCTCGCGGCGGTCGGCGAAAAAGTCCTCCTGATCGACCTCGATCCGCAGGGAAACGCCTCGACCGGCCTCGGCTCGGAGGCCGCCGACCGCGCGGTCACGACCTATGACGCGCTGATGGGCGAATACCGCCTCGAAGCGGCGATCATCGAAAGCGGCATCCCGGGCCTGCGCCTCGCGCCAGCCGGCGTCGATCTTGCCGGCGCGGAGGTAGAGCTCATCGACGCCGAAAGGCGCCATTACCGCCTCGCCGACGCCCTTGCCGATTATCTCACGGGCGCGCCGGAGACGAGTTATGTCCTGATCGACTGCCCGCCCTCGCTGTCGCTGCTGACCATCAACGCGCTCGCCGCCGCCGACGCGGTCATCATTCCGCTGCAGGCGGAGTTTTTCGCGCTCGAAGGACTGTCGCAGATCATGCGCACGATCGAGACTGTCCGTGGACGGATCAATCCGCGCCTCGAACTGCAGGGGATCGTCCTCACCATGGTCGACGGGCGCAACAACCTCGCCGGCGCGGTCGAGGAAGACGTGCGCGCGCATATGGGCGCCAAGGTCTATGAGACGGTGATCCCGCGAAATGTCCGGATTTCCGAAGCGCCGAGTCACGGCAAGCCCGCGCTTTTGTACGATCTCAAATGCGCCGGCAGCCAAGCCTATATCCGCCTCGCCAGCGAGGTCATCCAGCGCGAACGCGACGCGCGCAAAGCCGCGTAGGGAGTTTGGGCCATGAACGCGATCAAGAAGGCGAGGGGGCTCGGGCGCGGCCTTGACGCGCTGCTTGGCGACGCGCCGGCGCTCCGCCGCGAAGAGCCCGTCGACGCGCCAGGGGCAAACGGAAGGCGCGTCCCGACCCTGCCGATTGAGCACCTGAAGCCAAATCCCGCGCAGCCCCGCCGGCACTTCAACGAGGACGCGATCGAGGAACTTGCAAGCTCCATCCGCGCCCGCGGCCTCCTGCAGCCGATCCTTGTCCGCCCCGCCGGCCGCGACAGCTACGAGATCGTCGCCGGCGAACGG
>JBGSNB010000183.1:0-5814 GCA_041739835.1 Parvularculaceae bacterium
CGGGCAGCCGCGAACGCCGCGGCGGCGCCTGCCGGGCCGCTTGTCGGCGCCATCAATTCGCCGATGGTCGGTACGGTCTACCTGTCGCCGTCTCCGGGCGCCGAGCCTTTCGTGAAGCCTGGCGACAAGGTCACGCCCGGCCAGACGCTGATGATCATCGAGGCGATGAAAACGATGAACCCGATCGCCTCGCCGAAGGCCGGCGTCGTCCGTCAGATCCTCGTTCGCGACGCCCAGCCGGTCGAATTCGGCGAACCGCTGATCGTTGTCGAATAAGTTCCCGCATCGCCAGACAATCGGGCGTCCTTGATGTTTGAGAAAGTCCTCATTGCCAATCGCGGCGAAATCGCCTTGCGCGTTCACCGCGCCTGCAAGGAGCTCGGCATTTCGACGGTCGCGGTGCATTCGACGGCGGATGCGAACGCGCTGCATGTGAAGCTCGCGGATGAAAGCGTCTGCATCGGGCCGCCGCCGGCGAAGGACAGCTATCTCAATATTCCGGCGATCATTTCAGCGGCCGAGATCACCGGCGCTGACGCCATTCATCCGGGCTACGGGTTCTTGTCGGAAAACGCGCGATTCGCCGAAATCACCGCTGCGCACAACATCACTTTCATCGGTCCGAACGCCGGCCATATCCGGATGATGGGCGACAAGATCTCCGCCAAGGAAGCGGCCGGCGGCGCCGGCATTCCGCTTGTCCCGGGCAGCAAAGGCTCCCTCGCCTCGCTCGAGGACGCGCGCCGCTGGGCGGACGAGATCGGATTTCCGGTGCTCGTCAAGGCGGCGGCGGGCGGCGGCGGCAGGGGCATGAAAGTCGCCAAGACGGCCGACGCCCTCTCCGAAGCGCTGTCGACCGCGAAAGCCGAAGCGAAGGCCGCCTTCGGCGACGATGCCGTCTATCTCGAGAAATATCTCGAACGGCCGCGCCACATCGAAATCCAGATCATCGCCGACAGCCAAGGCAATGTGGTGCATCTTGGCGAACGCGACTGCTCGCTGCAGCGGCGCCACCAGAAGGTGCTGGAAGAAGCGCTCTCGCCGGCGCTTACGGACCGCGAGCGGCGGTCGATCGGCGAAATCGCCCGCGCGGCGATCGAGAAGCTCGGCTATCTCGGCGTCGGCACGATCGAGTTCCTTTACGAGAACGGCCAATTCTACTTCATCGAGATGAATACGCGCCTGCAGGTCGAGCATCCGATCACGGAGCAAGTGACCCGCATCGATCTCGTCCGCGAGCAGATCAGGGTCGCCGCCGGCTTGCCGCTGTCGTTCCGCCAGCAGGATGTCGATTTCCGCGGTCATTCGATCGAATGCCGGATCAACGCTGAAAATCCGAAGACATTTCGTCCGTCGCCGGGCGAGATTTCGTATTTCCATGCGCCGGGCGGCCCGGGCGTGCGCTTCGACAGCGCGATCTATTCCGGCTATCGCATTCCGCCCTATTACGACTCGATGGTCGGCAAGCTCATCGTCTTCGCCGATGATCGCGACACCTGCATCAAGCGGCTGCGCCGCTGCCTTGACGAGATGCAGCTGACCGGCGTCGAGACGACAATCCCGCTGTTCAAGGACCTTATCGAGCAGCCGGATTTCCAGCGCGGCGATTACCATATTCACTGGCTGGAAGAGTGGCTGGCCGGTGAGGCCGCCGCGGAAGAGTGACCGCTTGCCGCATAAGTCGCGGCGCCCGATAGTCGGGTCATGCCGCGCGATTCTGCCTCAAGGATTGATCCTGACGACCTCCTGAAGGCCTATACGCTCGGCTATTTCCCGATGGCGCGCTCGCGGCGCGACGAGTCGACGATCTGGGTTCTCCCGGACATTCGCGGCGTCTTGATGCTTGAGGACGCCCGCGCGCCGAAGCGTTTGCTGCGCACGCTCCGGCTGGAGCCCTACGACGTGCGGGTCGACACGCGTTTCGCCGAGGTCGTCGCCGCCTGCGCACGCCGCTCAAGGGGCCGCGAAGACACCTGGATCAATCATGCGATCGAGGAAGTCTGCCTGGAGCTTCATACCCGCGGCTTCGCGCATTCGGTCGAATGCTGGCGCGACGGGCGGCTTGTCGGCGGGCTCTATGGCGTCGTCATCGGCGAAATTTTCTGCGGCGAGAGCATGTTCTCGACCATGCGCGACGCCAGCAAGATCGCCATGCTGCACCTGATCGCCCGACTGAAGATCGCAGGGTTCAAGCTGCTCGACACGCAATTCCACACGCCGCATCTAGCGCAGTTCGGCGTCAAAGAATGTCCGGATGCGGACTATCAAAGGATTCTGGAGCGGCGCCTTTCGGCGCGAGCGGACTTCCGCTCGCCGCCGGATCAGCTCTCGACGTTGACCGTCTTGCAGTCGATCACCCAGACGTCATAGACGGCGTGTTCGAGCGCGTTCAGCGCCGGGCTCGACGCGAACATCCAGCCGCTGAAAATCATGCCGGGCGGCAGCTTCTTCGCGCCGTCGGCCGAATCGATGACCGACGGGGCCGTCGCGTGTTCCGGCTCCGCCGCCGGCAGCGGAACCTTCAGGTTCGACCTGGGCTCGCCGGTCTTGTCCGAGACCTCGATGAAGGCCGTCGTTTCGGGAAATTCCTCGGGCGGGCGCCGGTCGCAATAGCGCGCCGTGATTTCCAGCGAGCCGAAGGTCGAGGTCGCGCCCATGTCGATCTCGATATCCTGGTATTTCGCGGTGATCTTGTTCAGTGCACGGAGCGTCACGGACACCGGCCTGCGCGCCGTCACTTCATCGATATCGGGAAAGTCCGTCTCGTCGCCTTCGGAGAGAATATCAAGTTCGCTCGGCCCTTGCGGCGCGCCGAGCGCATCGAGCGCGGGATCGGCTTGCTGCGCCGACGCCGACCCGAGGAGCAGCGATGCCGTCAAGGCGATTGCGACGCGCATCATGGCGTTTCTCCCGGCAGAGGCTGAGTGTCCGGCGCATCAGGCGCGGCGGATTTTTCCGTCGCGGTGAACGCTTGCATGGCGAGGCCGAGAAGATCAACCGAGCCCTGCGTGATCGAAATCGTATCGCCTTGCGCGAGCATGACGTCGCTGCCGCCTGGTTCAATCGCGATATGCGCGCCGCCGAGCAGGCCGTCGGAGACGATCTTGGCGATCGAATCCTCTGGGATGTCGACCCCATTGGCCACCGAAAGCCTGACGCGCGCTTCATAGGTTTTCGGGTCGAGAACGCTGTCGGAAACCGCGCCGACCTTGACGCCGGCGATGCGCACTTCCGAGCCCGGCGTCACGCCGTCGACGCGGCCGAAGACGGCGCTCAACGAATAGGTGCGCGCCGTCAGCGCGCGCCCGCTGGCGTCATAGGCGTAGGTCAAGAACAGCCCAGCGACGACAAGAACGCCGACGCCGACCAGGGTTTCGAGAAATTGGCCTTTTGACATGGCTGCGATCCTCACGCCTTCTCCGGCGACCAGGCTTCATAGTCGCGCGTCGCCGCCTTGTCGCCGTCATGCGAAAGGCTGCCCGGCGGATGATAGGCGAGCGGCGTTCCCGTCAAGTTCGGGACATGGTCCGTCTCGAAGGCGCGGCGGCGAAGCGGCGCGACCGTTGGCGGGTCTTCGAAAGTCTGGTGCATCCAGCCATGCCAGTCCGGCGGCACGCGCGAGCCTTCCGCGACGCCATGATAGACGACCCAGCGGCGCCGGTTGCCGTCCGGGCCGCTGGCGGTCTTTTCCTCGAAATAACGGTTGCCCTGTTCGTCCTTGCCGACCAGCCGGGCCCGCCGGCGCCACAGCGTGAAGGAGGTGCCGTAGGTCGTCGTATCCCACCAGGCGAAGAGTTGCTTCAACATGCCCGCTCTATGTTTCCTGCCGATCGTGCTTACATGAATTGGCCGGAATATGGCGCCGCCCGCCAGCCCCGTCCACCAAACGGGACTTAGCGTCGCATCCGGTTCCAATCGATCTGAATTCGGTCTCGAAACGGCAAAATTATTCCCTAAAAACAGAGGCTTTTTGGCTGCTTGCGCCTCTGGGGGAACATTGAGATGACAGCCGGCCGCCGCTAAGATCGCGTCGACCTTCGAGGATTTGTCGGCGCGATGCGCTTTGAACGCCACTATACGACTGACACGGGCGGTCCCTATGCCGGGGTCCGCTTTCGCACCGTCGACAGCGAAATCCGCGCGGCGAGCGGCGCGGTTCTGCATGCGGCGCCCGATATCGAGGCGCCCGCGGACTGGAGCCAGACTGCGATCGACATCCTCGCGCAGAAATACCTGCGCAAGAGCGGCGTGCCGGCAGCGACGCGGCGGGTCGCGGAAAAAGGCGTGCCCGCCTTCCTGCAGCGCTCGATGCCAGATGTGGCGGCGATCGCCAAATTGCCGGCCGACCAGCGATTCGGCCCGGAGCGAAGCGCGCGACAAGTGTTCGACCGCCTCGCCGGAGCGTGGGGCTATTGGGGCTGGAGGTCTGGCCTCTTCGTCTCCGCCGATCAGGCGCAGATTTTCGTCGATGAGATGAAGGCGATGCTCGCGCGCCAGATCGGCGCGCCGAATTCGCCGCAATGGTTCAATACCGGCCTGCATTGGGCCTATGGCGTCGAAGGCGAAAGCCACGGCCATTTCTATGTCGACCCCGACACCAATGTCGTCGTCGAATCCGATAACGCCTATCAGCGGCCGCAGCCGCACGCCTGTTTCATTCAGTCGGTCGACGACAATCTGGTCGGCGTCAACGGCATCATGGATTTGTGGGCGCGCGAGGCCCGGCTGTTCAAATTCGGGTCGGGCGCCGGCGCGAATTTCTCGAGCATCCGCGGCGAAGGCGAAGCCTTGTCCGGCGGCGGCCGGAGTTCCGGCCTGTTGAGTTTCCTGAAAGTCGGCGACGCCGCGGCGGGCGCTGTCAAATCCGGCGGCGTCACCCGCCGCGCCGCGAAGATGGTGGTCGTCGACGGCGATCATCCGGACATTGAAAATTTCATCCGCTGGAAGTCGGTCGAAGAGGAAAAAGTCGCGGCGCTGGTCACTGGGTCGAAGGTCCTGGCGCGTCATTTGCCGAAAATCGTCGCCGCCTGCTGGGCGGTTGCTGGCGATGAACGCACCGATCCTCGTCGGAACGGGGGGCTGAAGAACGCCGTTCGCGACGCCAAGAAAGCGGGCGTCACCGAAGCGTCGTGCCGGCGGGCGATCGAGTTTGCGCGCGCCGGCGCCAAATCGCTGGTTGTCGACAAATACGATCTCGACTGGGATTCGGAGGCCTATCGCACCGTCTCCGGCCAGAACGCCAACAATTCGGTGCGCCTCAGCGACGCGTTTTTCGACGCGCTGGCGGCGAATGGCGACTGGACGTTGACGCGGCGGTCGGACGGCGCGACGGCGAAGACGGTGAAAGCGCGCACGCTCTGGGACCTGATCGCCGAGACCGCGTGGCGCTGCGCCGATCCGGGCGTGCAGTTCCACGACACCACGAACGCCTGGCACACCTGCCCCGCCGGCGGCGACATCCGCGCATCCAATCCGTGCTCGGAATATCTCTTTCTGGACGACACCGCCTGCAATCTTGCTTCGCTCAATCTCCTGAAGTTCAAGACCGAAGACGGCTTTGACGTCGCTGCGTTCGAACATGCCTGCCGGCTGTGGACCGTGACGCTCGAAATCTCGGTGGCGATGGCGCAGTTCCCATCGGCGACGATCGCGCGGAAGTCCTACGATTATCGGACGCTCGGTCTCGGCTACGCCAATCTCGGCGCGCTCATCATGGCGACCGGCGTTTCTTATGACAGCGCGACCGCGCGCGCGATCGCCGGCGCCGTCTCGTCCTTCCTGACGGGCGCCGCTTACCGCGCCTCGGCGGAAATG
>JBGSNB010000187.1:0-12986 GCA_041739835.1 Parvularculaceae bacterium
GCCGCCAGCAATTGCGGCCAGGCGGTCAGCAGCGCATCCGGCGCCAACGCGCCGTCAATCCGCAAATCCGCCGCAACGCCCGGCGACTTTCCGGGTTCGCTCGCAACGGCAATGGCGCCATTCAACTCGACGCCCAGAAAATTCGCGACCAGCCGGTCCACCGCCAGGCGCCGTTCCGCGACGCCATAGGCGCCTTTGGCTGATAACGCGTCGAACGCCAGCGGCGCACCGGCGCTTGCGGGCCGTTCAACAATGATATCTTCGCCGGACAAGTCGAACTCCACGCGCTCGACACTTCTGGCGTTTTCGGCCTGTTGCAGCGAAACGACGCCGGCCAGCGCGCCGGCGCCCAAGGCGCCCTTCCATTTGACGCGTTCGACCGAAAATTCGTTCTTTTTCGGGTCGAAGGCCGCCGACGCCGTGATTTCGGCGACATCGGTCGACCAGTCGCCAAGGGCGAGCCTTCCCGCCCCGGCGCGAATGTCGATGTGCGACGAGAGCAACGCGCCGTCGCTAGAGAGATCAACCGTCGCGCCGCCCGAAATCGGCGAAGTCAATAGCTCGGCGTTCGCATTGAAGAATACCGCCACCAGATCGCCGACCGGCGCATCGACCAGCGTCAGGTTGGACGAGATGACCTGCGTCGACACATCGTAATTCGACCGGAATGCGAGCGAGGCGGGGGCGCCCTTGATGACAAAATTCGAGACGATCTGCGCGGCATAGCCGCCAGGCGTGCGCACCACTTCCGCGGCGCCGTCGCGGCCGATCCATCGACGCCCTGACACTTCATCGACAAAAGTGATGGCGGCATTGCGAAGCTCCGCCCGCTCGAACGCTTCGCGCAGATAGGCGCCGCCCGTCACCGCCTGAAAAACCCGCGCGCGTTCGCCCGACGCCTCGCCGAAACCCAGTTTGAGTTTTCTGTCTTCGCGACGGACAATTCTCAGTTCCGCGCCATCGACCATGATCCGGCGCGGTCCGGCTTTGCCGGAAAACAGATCGTTCGGGACAAACGTCAGATCGACGAGCGGCAATTGCGCGCTCGCCTCCGCGCCGCGGCGCCCAAGCCTGACTTCTTCAAGCCGAAGGAGATAGGCTCCGCCGTCGTCCGATTTCGACAGGGTGATGCCGTCAATCCGCCGCACCGAACCATTGAACAGCGCCGAATTCGCGATAGCGCGCACGCCAGGCGCCGCCCAACCCAGATCGACGGGCGCCGCCTGCACACGCCAGAACACGAACGCGCTGATCGCCAGCGCGGCGGCAACAAGAAGGCCGACCGCTTCCGCGACATAAACGCCAGCGCGTGCGATCCGCGATCTCATCCGCGCCCAGTCCGCCCTTGTTCGCCCAAACGACCCAGAGAGAATGCCTAGTGACAATATAACGACCAATCAAGACGGTATCGGCGCGCGGCCGCTTGCGGCGACTTCCCTGAAGCGTTTAGGTCGGCCATTCGCTCAGGAGCAAACATGGCTGCGAATTCAACGGAAATCTCTGAGGGGTCCAAAGCGCCGGCCTTTGATCTGCCGACCGATGCCGGCGGCCGGATCAAGCTCGCGGACCTTCGCGGCAAGAAGGTCGTCCTCTATTTTTACCCGAAGGACGACACGTCCAGCTGCACGAGGGAGGCGGTCGAATTTTCCGCCCTCGAGAAATCATTCAAGCGCGCCGGCGCGGTCATTGTCGGCGTGTCGAAAGACAGCGTCGCACGGCACGACAAATTCAAGGAGAAGCATGGCCTTACCGTCACGCTTGCTGCCGACGAGTCCGGCAAGACCGTCGCCGCCTACGGCGTCTGGGTCGAAAAATCGCTTTACGGGCGAAAATATATGGGGATCGATCGCTCGACCTTTGTCATCGATCAAAAAGGCGTCGTTCGCGGCATCTGGCGCAAGGTGAAAGTGCCCGGTCATGTCGAGGAAGTGCTCGCGGCAGTCAAAGCGATTGGCTAGCATGCCGCAGTCAGTCGGCTGGCGTTCGCTGGCCCACAGGGTGCTGACGACCGGCGACCCGGCGGGCAAATGCGCCGCCGCGCTTGCCGCCTCGGCTCAGCTCACCGCCGAAGGCGCGATCATCGAAGGAGAGAACATAATGCCGCCGGCAAAGCCGGCGCGGCCCGATCGTCCGCTACTCCTGCCGCCGCAAGCTGCCCCGAAGCGACGGCTTGGCACGGTCGAGGGGCGGGCGGCGCTCCTCCACGCCCTCGCCCATATCGAATTGAACGCCATCGACCTCGCCTTCGACATGGCCCTCCGGTTCGAACCCGAAATCGGTTCCGCAAGCCTCGATCGCGCCGGTTTCATCGCCGACTGGTTCCGCGTGGGGGCAGAGGAAGCCCGGCATTTTACGATGCTCGACCGCCGGCTCCGCGACCTCGGGTCGGCCTATGGCGCCCTGCCGGCCCACGGGGCATTGTGGGAGACGGCCGAAAAGACCGCCGATTGCGCGCTCGCCCGGTTGGCGATCGCGCCGCTGGTGCTTGAAGCGCGTGGTCTCGACGTCACCCCCGCGATGGCGGACCGGCTCGACCGCGCCGGCGACCACGCGAGCGCGGCGATCCTCGGGACTATCTATTCCGACGAGATCAGGCATGTTGCGACAGGACTTCAGTGGTTCGAGCGCCTCTGCAGGGTCCGCGGCCTCGAACCGGTCGGGCAGTTCGTGGCGCTCGTTGCAGCGCGATTTCCGGGCGGGCTGAAGCCGCCCTTTAACGCCGCCGGCCGCGCCGAGGCCGGTCTGGTCGAGACCTATTGGCGTCGATGGAACGAGCCTTGCGTCGAAAGCGGCGCGCCGGGGTTGGGAAGTCGTTAAAAAAGTATGGTTATTTCATCACATAACAGTTGCGAAATGCGGGCAGATCGGCTGCTATATCTTAAGGGGTGTCAACGTAAAACGCTTGCGGGCGTTTATCAGGGGCGACTTTGAATGAGCCGCAAGAAAACCGGCCAGACGAAGCGTATTATCAGCCGGTGGTTCAAGGAACGGCAGATTTATCACCGCAGCGACGGTGTCGTTCACTTTATTTCGATGTCGACGCGGACCCAGATCGCCCTCGCGACGGTGATCGGCGCCGCCTTGCTGTGGGTCGCCTACGCTTCGGTGAACGTGGTCTTCAAAGAACAGATTATCGTCGCCAAGGAGCGCGACCGTCGCGTGATCGAGACGGTCTTCAACAAAAAGGTCGCCCAGTCGCAGCGCGCTTATGACGACGTCAGCTCGCTGAACGTCATCATGCAGCAGGAGTTCGATGCGACGATGGCGGAAATTTCCGCGCGGCATCAAACGCTTAAGAGCATGGTTGAGCGCAAGGCGTCTGCCGACGCCGATCTTGAAGCGCTCGCCAAGGGCCTGTCGGAAGCGGGCTCCCCGAACGGACAAAAGCCGTCCAACGGCAACCGGATCATGATCGATGTCGCGCCGGCGGAGCCGACGCCGCGCCAGTCGCGCGTGTCTCTGCTACGTCAGCAGGCGACCCGCGAAGCCGTTGCGCAAGGCGCGCAGGTTCCCCCGAACAGCCCGGCCGCTCCCGCATTGATGCAGATGCGGTCGGCGTCGGCCGATCTTTATGTCGAGCAGGTGTTGCTGCTTGCTTCGCTCGAAGAACGGGCGACACACCAGGTCAACGAATTGCGGATGGTGCTCGCCAGCACCGGCGTCGGCGCGGAAAGCCTCGTGCAGGCGCCGAAGATTTCGAACCTCGTCCTCGCGCAGGGCGGGCCGTTTATCGACGCTTCCAACCTCTCCAGCGCGTCATCGTCCTTTTTTCGCCATGCCAACCGGGCCGGCCTCGTCGTTGATGAGCTTCGCGATGTTCAAGACGCGGTCAATTCCATTCCGCTCTCGTCGCCCTTGACCGTCAGCCGCAAGTTCACCAGCGGTTTCGGGGTCCGCCGCGACCCGATCAACGGACGCGCCGCCAGCCATCACGGCATAGATTTTTCCGCGGCCTGGGCGGCGCCTGTCACCGCGACGGCATCCGGCGTCGTCAAATTCGCGGCGTTGCGGCAGGGCTATGGCCGGGTGGTCGAAATCGACCATGGCAACGGCTTTGTGACGCGTTACGCGCATCTTAACCGAATTTCGGTACAACAGGGCCAGCGGGTCAAGCTGCACCAGAAGATCGGCGAACTGGGCAACAGCGGTCGCAGCACGGGTCCGCATGTGCATTACGAGGTTCTTTTCCGGGGCCAACCCAGGAACCCTCTGCGTTTCATAGAGGCGGGCAGATATGTTTTCGAAAGCTAAGCAGAAGTCGCCGACGGATGACCGCTCACGGTCGCTGGCCGCGGATATGAGCGCTTCCGCGCCGGCCCCGTCCGCCGCGCCGTCAAAGCGGTCGAGTTCCATGCGGGCGGCCGGCGTTCCGTCAATCATCTCCGCCGACGTCATCATGCGCGGCAATGTCAATTCTGCCGGCGAAGTGCAGCTTGACGGCGCGCTCGAAGGCGACATCAAGGCGGCGACGCTGATCGTCGGCGAAAAGGCGTCCGTCAAAGGCGAGATCATCTGCGAGAGCGTGATCGTTCGCGGGCGCGTCGAAGGCGGCATCAGAGCCAAGCAGGTTTCGCTGGCGGCGACATCGCACATCGTCGGCGACATTCTCCATTCCTCGCTTTCGGTCGAAAGCGGCGCCCATTTCGAAGGCCATTGCCGGCATTCGGATGACCCGCTCTCCGAGGCGGCGGCCAGCGATTTCCGCAAATCGCGACCGACAGGCGGTCCCGCGCCGCGGCCGATTGCGGCGGCGATCGCCGAGGAAAGCGCAAGATCCGCCGCGGCGAACGAAGCGCCGTCATTCCTCAACCCGTCGCGCTCGCCGCTTCGATAGGCGCGGCGCCTTATCGGCGCTGATTTTGAGGCTGAGGCGCCAAAAGGCGCCCTTTTCTTTTTCGGTCTTTGCGACTTGGCCCCGGACGCGCCGCCGACGATATGCGCGAGCGATCGCGCCGCAACCGTGAGCGGCTGCGACTTTGCGTTTACCCTTGCGCAAGCAGCCGCCATCGGACCGCCTTGCGCAACACCCGGACTTTTCAAGGCGCGAACCGGCGCCGCAAAAGCGCCGATCCGCTGAACCTTTGAAATGGCGACGCCTCACGCGGCTTCAAGCGTCGATTTACGTGTATTTTTGAGGTCGATTTCGCCTGAATGGCGAAAGGCGTCATGCGGCGCCGACAATGCGCTGCGCGAGCGAAGCCGCCATGAAGGCGTCGAGATCGCCGTCGAGCACCCTGTCCGGGTCCGGACTTTCATGGCCGGTGCGCAGATCCTTGACCATCTGATAGGGCTGCAGGACGTAGGACCGGATCTGGTGGCCCCAGCCGATTTCGGTCTTGGCGTCTTCCGTCGCCTTCGCCGCTTCCTCGCGCTTCTGGAGTTCAAGCTCATATAGCCGTGCACGGAGCATGTTCCAGGCGGTGGCGCGGTTCTTGTGCTGCGAACGCTCGTTCTGGCAGCCGACGACGATGCCAGTCGGGATATGGGTGATGCGAACGGCCGAATCCGTGGTGTTGACGTGCTGGCCGCCGGCGCCCGACGAGCGGAACGTGTCGACCCGGCAGTCGCTTTCCTTGATGTCGATTTCGATGGTGTCGTCGATCACCGGATAGGCCCAGACCGACGCGAAAGACGTGTGGCGACGCGCATTCGAATCAAATGGCGATATGCGCACCAGCCGATGCACGCCCGATTCCGTTTTCATCCAGCCATAGGCGTTGAACCCCGAAATCTTGACGGTCGCGGATTTGATTCCCGCCTCGTCGCCGGACTGCTGTTCGATGATATCGGCGGCGTAGCCGCGTTTTTGCGCCCATCGCAGATACATGCGCAGCAGCATGCCCGCCCAGTCGTTCGATTCCGTGCCGCCGGCCCCGGGATGGATCTCGAGGTAGCAGTCATTGCCGTCCGCTTCGCCGGACAGCAGCGCTTCGGTCTCGGCTTTCGCCGCCCGCTCGGCGAGCGTCGCCATCTGCGAATTGACGTCGTTTGCGACCGCCTCATCGCCTTCGGCCGCCGCGAGGTCGGCAAGGCCTTCAAGGTCGTCGCGTTCGGCGGCGATCTCCAATATCGCCTTGATCTGCGATTCGAGCGAGGTACGCTCTTGCATCAGCTTGCGCGCCGATTGCGGTTCGCTCCAGAATTCGGGCTCTTCGGCCTTAGCGTTCAGTTCGTCGAGACGCGCGCGCGCTTGATCCCAGTCAAAGACGCCTCCTCAGCAGGTCAAGCGACTGCTTGATCCGCTCGGAAAGGGTTTCAGTGTCCGTGCGCATTTCCTGGGTCTCGATCAATTTGACGCCTGACGGCGCCGCCGTTCTCTAATAGAGTCCGGTCAGATCGTCCACAGGCGGCTGAGCCGGCTCCTGCAGCGGCGTTGCGCTGAGCGGGTCGAGGCTAAGATCGTCGAGAGACGGCGCGACATTGATCGGGTCTTCCGCCTTGAAAGCTTCGAGGATGACATTCGCCTCGCCTGGTCCCGCCGGCCTGCCGGTCTTTGAATTCACCCGCACAAGCCTGATCCCGGAAGGAATCCGGAATGGTATTCCAGCCTCGTCCTTCAGCGCCGCCGCCATGAATTCGCCGAAGATCGGCGCAGCGACACGGCCGCCGGCTTCACCCTGCCCCAGCGTTTGCGGCATGTCGAAACCGACAAACACGCCCGCGGCGAGATCCGGCGAGAAACCCACAAACCAGGCGTCCTTGTAATCATTGGTCGTGCCGGTTTTGCCGGCGACAGGCTTGTCGACCGCCTTCTTGACCGCCGAACCCGTGCCGCGGGCGACCGCGCCTTCGAGCATGGAGACGATCTGATAGGCGGTGCGCGGATCGATGACCTGCTCTCGATCGTCCGCAAGTTGAGGTTCAGCCTGCTCGGCCCAGATCTGGTTCTTGCAGTCGAGACACTCTCGCGCGTCGTTGACGAACACCGTCTTTCCGCGCCTGTCCTGCACGCGGTCGATGACGAAGGGGCGGACCTGCTTTCCGCCATTCACAAATGTCGAATAGGCGGCGGTGATGCGCATCAGCGTCGTCTCGCCGGACCCGAGCGAAATCGCCAGTTCGCGCGGCAGCGCGTCCGAGAGGTCGAATTTCGCCACGTAATCGACAATGCGGCCGATGCCGAGATCCTGCGCGAGGCGCGCCGTCATCGTGTTGCGCGACTGTTCGATGCCAAGCCGCAGCGTGCTTTCGCCATAAAAGCGGCCTTCAGCGTAATTGCCCGGCTTCCACCAGCTGTCGATGCCGGGCGCGACGAACGGCGCGTCGAGCACGATGCTCGACGGCGTGTAACCGTTGTCGAGCGCGGTCGCGTAGACGAACGGCTTGAAAGTCGACCCCGGCTGGCGCTTGGCCTGGATGGCGCGATTGAATTCCGACAGCTGGAATGAAAAGCCGCCGACCATCGCCAGGACGCGTCCCGTATGCGGATCTATGGCGACCAACGCGCCGTTGACCGCGGGCGGCTGTCGCAGCGCGAACGCGCCTTCCTTCTCGAGCGCCTCGACATAGATGACGTCGCCTCGCTTGAGGACTTCGCCGGCCGACGATATTTCCGGTCCAAGCTCGTCGATCGACTTGAACGCGCGCGCCCATTTCATCTGGTCGAGCGCAATCACGCCTTGCGCACCCCCGGCAAGGCCGATCATCGCGGCCTTCGCCTTCACCTCCAGCACCAGCGCCGGTTTCCAGGGCGCAAGATCGGTCGACAGACGCTTGTTGTCGCTTAGCGTCTTTTCGACGCTGGCGAACTCTTCGGCCCAATTGTCATTGACGGCCATCGACGAGATGGCGCCGCGCCAGCCATGCCGCTGGTCATAGTCGACCAGCCAATGCCGCAACGCGTCGCCGGCCGCCTTCTGGAATTGCGGGTCGATGGTCGTCCGCACGGCGAGGCCGCCGTCATAGAGCGCATCGCTGCCATAGCGCTCGGCGATCTGCTTCCTGACTTCTTCCGCGAAATATTCAGACGCCCAGTCGCGCGCGCCGAGCGGCGGCGCGATAAAGGCGGTGAGCTTCTCCGCCTGCGCGGCGTTTTTCTGCGCTTCATTGATCTTCCCGTCTTCGAACAGCCGGCCGATCACCCAATTGCGGCGCTCCACCGCGCGGTCATAATTCAGCACCGGATGATAATTACTCGGCCCCTTTGGAATGGCCGCGAGATAGGCCGCCTCCTCGATCGTCAATTCATCGAGCGACTTGTCGAAATAATTGAGCGCCGCGGCAGCGACGCCATAGGAGCGATTGCCGAGATAAATCTCGTTCAGATAGAGTTCGAGAATGTGATCCTTGGTGAACGCCTTTTCGATCCGGCGCGTCACCAGCCATTCCTTCATTTTCCGTTCGAGCTTTTGTTCGCTCGACAGGAGAAAGTTCTTCGCCACCTGCTGCGTGATGGTCGAGCCGCCTTCGAGCCGTCGCCCGCGAATAAGGTTGCCGATATTCGACACCTGGGCGCGGATTATGCCTTTCAGATCGAGGCCGGTGTGTTCGTAAAAACTCTTGTCTTCTGCGGAAATGAAGGCGTCCTTCAGCAAGGCGGGCATCGCTTCGATCGGCACGAAGAGACGCCGCTCGCGCGCGAATTCCGCGACCAACGATCCGTCATTCCCATAGACGCGCGTCGTCACCGACGGCTCATATTCCGCGAGCGCCTTGTAATCCGGCAGATCCTGGCTGAGGCTGTAGAGATAGACGCCGAACGCGCCGACGGCGACCAGCGTCAACAGCAGCCCGCTCGCAATGACGGCGCCGATGATCTTCAGCGGCATCGGCAGGCGCCCGATCGCCGCGCTGATCGGACGTCGCGGGGCGCGCAATTCCTCGGCCTGCGGATCATCGGAAAACATATCTTCTGACATTACTCGCCCTCGACAGAACCCAACGCTGCAAAGCCCTTGCGACTTTCACCGCGGAATTTGGCGGATTGAAGGTCGCCCGCCGCCTTCCTATAGCTGAACTTCATCAACGAAATCGAGCCTACCGAGGCGCCGCGGCGGCGTTGCTGGCGTGCTTGGAGGCGGCGCGCTGCAGGAAGTAGGCGTCGATCGCCGAAGCGACCCCCGTCATCGTCCGCTTTCGCCAGGCCGGCGATTTGAGGTTCGCCTCGTCATGCTTGTTCGAGATGAAGGCAAGTTCCAGCAATACCGCCGGGACGTCCGGGGCGAGCAGAACGCGGAAGTTCCCGCGGCGATGCGTGTTATTCAACAGCGGCGTCACGCCGGAGAGCTTGGCGATCAGCAGCGCCGCGAACTTGTCGGATTCGTTGCTCGTCTTGCGCTGCGCGAGATTATAGAGAATCCCGCCGACTTGCGGATCCGCCTCGCCGATATCGAGATCGAAAACGTGATAATCGCCCTGCGCCAGCGCCTCGCGAGCGGAGCGCTCCGAGCCTTCATCCGAGAGCGTATAGACCGAGCCGCCGCGCACTTTGGGGTCGGAATGCGCGTCGGCGTGCAGCGAGATGAAGAGGTCGGCCTTGGCGTCCCGGGCAATGCGCGAGCGCTCCTCATGCGCCAGACGGAGATCTTTCGACCGCGTCAGCACAACCTCGTAACGTCCTGATTCGCGCAGCAATTCCGCCAGAGCCAGCGCAGTGGCCAGGGTGGCGTTGCTTTCCGCCAATCCCGCTTCCCCGGCGGCGCCGGGATCGCCGCCGCCATGGCCGGCATCGACAACAATGACCGGCAGGCGCACCACAAGGGTGGGCGCATCGACAGCCGGCGGGGCCGCTGCAACATTAGGAGCAGGCTGCGCCGGCGCGACGGACTGAATAACCTCGACCATGGTGTCGAATTTCCGGTCCGGCAGGCTGGCGAGAAGGTCAGCGGGCTTTGCGCTGACAAGATCAAGGACAAGACGATGCAAAGGATTGGTTTTGGTCGGCGGCAAGACCAGGATTTCCTTGATCTTGGCGCCTGCCCGAAAATCGACGCTGACGACGACATCGCCGCCAGCATCATTGGCGCTGACGCCGCCGACATGGCCGACCGGCCTCAGCTTTGAAGGGAATCCGGATCCGCGCCGGGACGCCTTGAAGGTCACCAGCAGCCGGCCCTCGCCCGCCGCGACGCCGTCGACGGAATATTCCGACAATCCATTGGAATCGAAGACTATTCTTGTTTCGGTCGCGGACGTCTGGCCGAGCCGCACGCCGGCGATTTCAGCCGCATTGGCGCCGTCCGCGCAGATCACAGCGCCGAGGAATGCGAGGCCGCCAAACAGGGCGTTGATTTTGCTGGCAATTACGCTGACCACACCATCCGCTCGCCGATTTGCTCCCGACTTCCGGGAGAATAGTTCCGCCCCCTCGTTAACGTCGCGTTACCGATTTTTCCATCCATCAACAGAAGGCGAGTCGGCGTTAACCAACGCTTTTCTTTTTCCACGTGCTAATGCATTGTCGAATCAGCGTGAATTGCATCGGCGCGGCGACGCGCCCATATCACGTGAGAATTTTCCGTTCTCAGGACGTTCTGGGGACACAAGAAATGCGACGTTTGCCGGCTTGCCCGGCCATATCGTCGTTGCGGCGCTTGGGTCGATAGGAGGATCCGGCGCGCAAGGTCGGTCGAAGGGCGAGGCCTGACGATCGATTGCTGAAAGGCTTCTCCTGGCGCGCAAGCGTCGGAAAAGTATGAACCGTCGCGCCATCGTGACGCGGCATGGATGAACCAGGAGCGTTATGGCGCTTGAGATCGCAATTGTTGGCAAGGCGGCTCCCTTCGTGAGCAGCCACCAGCTTGCGCAGCGTCAACTGCTCTCGATCAAGGACAGCAGCCTGCCTAGCGGCCGGCGCTGCAAACGAGAAATTAATGACAAAGACAATGCTTATCGATGCGGCGAATCCGGAGGAAATCCGCGTTTGCCTGCTGCAAAACGGCAAGGTTGAGGACTTCGATTTTGAATCGGCGTCACGCAAGCCGGTTCGCGGAAATATCTACCTCGCAAAAGTGACAAGGGTCGAACCGTCGCTGCAGGCGGCGTTCGTCGAGTTCGGCGGAAACCGGCACGGATTTCTGGCATTCAACGAAATCCACCCCGATTATTACCAGATTCCGATTTCGGATCGCCGCCTCATTCAGGAAGCGGAAGCCGAGGAAGCCGCGCTCGCGGCTGCGCTCAACATCACCGATCACGGCGATGAGGAAAGCGGGCTTGATGAAATCGACGCGGAGCTGAGCAAGGAAGAAGATCGCGGCCGCGATCATCAGGATCGCGACGCCGGCGGCGACTTCGACGCTGCGCCGAGCGAAGAAATTAGCGGCGCGCCGGACGCGGAGGCCGATGCGGAAAGCTCTGAAGAGCTGAGCGCCGGTCCGCCTTCGGCGAGCGAAGAACATGCCGACGACGAACATGGCGAGCCGGTCGAACCTCCGACCGAGATCGAGACGATCGAAATCGGCGGCGAAGACGTTGCGAGCGACGATGGGCACGCCTCCGACGAGGACGATCTCGACGCGGAAGATGAAGACGACGAAGAAGAACGGCCGCGCAAGCAGATCGACGAAGCGCTCGCCAAACTGAGCCGTCCGCAACTGATTGAGCGGTACAAGGAAGCGCGTCGCAAGCGCGCGCGCCTTCTCCGCAATTACAAGATCCAGGAAGTCATCAAGCGCCGCCAGATCCTGCTGGTGCAAGCGGTCAAGGAAGAGCGCGGCAACAAGGGCGCGGCGCTGACGACCTTCCTGTCGCTCGCCGGCCGCTATTGCGTGCTGATGCCGAACACGGCGCGCGGCGGCGGCATTTCGAGGAAAATTCCGGTCGCCGCCGACCGCAAGCGGTTGAAGCGCATCGTTGACGGCCTCGACGTGCCGACCGGCATGGGGCTCATCATCCGCACCGCCGGCGCCAAGCGAACCAAGGCGGAAATCAAGCGCGACTACGATTACCTGATCCGGCTCTGGGAGAACATTCGCAATCTCACTTTGAAGTCGATTGCGCCGTGTCTCATCTATGAAGAAGCGAGCCTGATCAAGCGCGCGATCCGCGACCTCTATGACAAGGATATCGGCGCCGTTCTGGTGGAAGGCGACAACGGCTATCGTGAAGCGAAGGACTTCATGAAAATGCTGATGCCGTCGCATTCGAAGAATGTGCAGCCTTACAAGGAAAAGACGCCTCTCTTCCTCCATTACGGCGTCGAGACGCAGCTCGACGCGATGTACCGGCCGACAGTCCGGCTGAAATCCGGCGGCTATATCGTCATCAACCAGACCGAGGCGCTGATCGCGATCGACGTGAACTCCGGCAAGTCCACGCGCGAGCGAAATATCGAACAGACGGCGCTGCGCACCAATCTCGAGGCGGCGGACGAGGCGGCGCGTCAATGCCGGCTGCGCGACCTTGCGGGTCTCATCGTCATCGACTTCATCGACATGGAGGAAGGCCGCAATAACCGCGCGGTCGAAAAGCGCCTCAAGGACGCGCTGCGCGTCGATCGCGCGCGCATCCAGCTTGGGCGCATTTCGGGCTTTGGCCTCCTTGAAATGTCCCGCCAACGGCGCCGGTCCGGCATTGTGGACGGCACCACGCATATGTGCCCGACCTGCGGCGGCGCGGGCGCGGTGCGCTCGCATGAAATGGCGGCGCTGCGGATCCTGCGATCGGCGGAGACCGAGGCGATCACCAGCAAGGCCGGCAACCTGCAGATCAAGGCCGCGCTCGATGTCACGCTGTACATCCTGAACCACAAGCGCGAATGGCTGCGCCGGATCGAGACCGACTATGGCGTGGCGGTTGAAATGATCGCCGACTCCGCCAAAGCGGGCGACAATTTCGAAATCGAGAAAACGGGCGTGCGCAGCGAAATCGACGCCGGGCCGGTCGTCGTTCGCGCCGATACGACGGAAACCATCGAGCCGGACGTTGAGATCGTTGAGGAAGCCGCCGAAGACGACATCGCCGAGGAGGGCCGGTCTGAACAAGGTGAAGACAGGCAGGGCGACGACAAGCCGGGCGGGCGCCGGCGCCGGCGTCGGCGTCGTCGG
>JBGSNB010000194.1:0-2940 GCA_041739835.1 Parvularculaceae bacterium
GCCGCCGGCGTCATCGCGTTCGATCCCGCCGATATCGCGCGACGGCGCGCGGCGGGCGAGCCGGTCTTCGTCGATTTCACCGCCGCCTGGTGTGTCACTTGCCAGGTGAACAAATTGACTGTCCTCGCGTCGCCTGCGGTCAAGGACGCTTTTCGCGCGGCGGGCGTTGCAGTCATCACCGCCGACTGGACGAACCGCGACCCGGTGATCGAAAACGCCCTTGCCTCCTTCGGCGCCAACGGCGTTCCGCTCTATGTTTTCTACCCGCCGGGCGGCGAAGCGGTGATCTTGCCGCAGCCGCTGTCCGAGCGGTCCATTCTGTCTGCTCTGTCGCCAACACCACGAGGAGAATGAAGCATGCTGAAACTGGCCTTATTAGCCGCCGCCCTCGCCGCGCCTTCGATCGATGCGCCGGCGCCGGGGTTTTCCGGTCCCGCCTCGAATGGGGCGACGATCTCCCTCGACCAGTTCAAGGGCGAGACCGTCGTCCTGGAATGGACCAATGACGGCTGCCCCTTCGTGCAAAAGCATTATGAAACCCGCAACATGCAGCAGACTCAGGAGACCGCGAACGCGGCCGGCGTCGTCTGGATCACGGTTATTTCCTCCGCCCCCGGCAAGCAGGGCCACGCTGATGCGACGCGGGCGAATATTCTGACCGAGGAGCTCGGCGCACAGCCCGACTATGTCCTGCTCGACGCGGACGGCGTCGTCGGCAAGGCCTATGGCGCGAAGACAACGCCGCAGATGGCGCTGATCGACCGGGAGGGCGTGCTGCGCTACGCAGGCGCGATCGACGACAAGCCATCCGCCAATCATGCGACCGTCAAAGGTGCGACGAATTACCTGCTCGCGGCGCTGACGAGCGTCAGTGAAGGAAAGCCCGTCGCGGTCAAGGAAACGCAGCCCTATGGCTGCTCGATCAAGTACAAGTAGGACCTAGCGCGCCGCCATCATCATCAGCTCCGGGTCCGGCGCGCGCGGGCCCGGCTCCGCCGCCTTGAAGGCGAAGATCGCCGTCACGGCGAGCGTGACGACGAGGTTGCGGACGATGCGGCCGGCGAGACGGGCGGAAATAGCGCTTGATGTCATGGCTGTTTCCATTACGGGGATGACATTAAAATCCGTTGAGGCGTATTCCTAAAATCCGTTGCGCTTAAGGTTAATGAAGCGATGACCGACATCACGACGTCAGAGCCCTGGCGCAGACTTCAGGGCGTCGAGGCTGACCTTCGCAAATGTCGGACCGTAGATCTTTTTGCGGCCGACCCCCACCGCGCCGAATGCTATTCGCTGGAGGCGGCGGGCCTCTATCTCGACTATTCGAAAAACAAGGTGTCCGGCGATGCGATGGCGGCGCTGCTCGACCTTGCGCGCGCCGCCGATCTGACCGGCGCGGTCCGGCGCATGCTCTCCGGGGAGAAGGTCAACGTCACCGAGAAACGCGCCGCGCTTCACGTCGCGCTGCGCGATCATACGGGACGACCTTACGTCGTCGACGGCGGCGATGTCGCGCCGATGATCTCGTGCGAGCGCGACAGGATGAAGTCCTTCGCCGAGCGCTATCAGCGGGGCGAGATCAAAGGGTTTTCCGGCGCGCCGATCGATACGATCATCAATATCGGCATTGGCGGGTCCGACCTCGGGCCGCTGATGGCGGTTGAGGCGCTGCGCCCGTTCTGGCTCGCGGGAAAGCGCGCCTATTTCGTGTCGAACATTGACGGGCAGCATCTTGCCGACACTGTCGCCGGCCTCGATCCGGGCCGTACGCTGTTCATCGTCGCATCAAAGACCTTCACGACGCAGGAGACGATGACCAACGCCGCCAGCGCAAGGTCGTGGTTTCTGGCGCAAGGCGGCGGCGAGGCGGACATCGCAAAGCACTTCATCGCGCTATCGACGAACGAGAAAGCCGTAACGAATTTCGGCATCGCGCCGGAGAGCATGTTCGTATTCTGGGACTGGGTCGGCGGGCGCTATTCGATGTGGTCGGCGATCGGCCTTTCGATTGCGCTGCAATGCGGCTGGAGCGTCTTTGAGGAGATGCTGCAGGGCGCTGAGGCGATGGACGAGCATTTCCGCACTAACCCGATCGAGCGGAACATGCCGGCGCTGCTGGCGCTGATCGGCGTCTGGAACCGCAATTTCATAGGCGCCGCGTCACACGCCGTGCTCCCCTATGACCAGCATCTCAGCCGGCTGCCCGCCTATCTCCAGCAGCTCGACATGGAATCGAACGGCAAGTCGGTGACGGTTTCCGGCGCGCGAACCGGCGCGGCGACCGGCCCGGTGATTTTCGGCGAACCCGGCACCAACGGCCAGCACGCCTTCTACCAGCTCATTCATCAAGGTACGGACATAATTTCGTGCGATTTCATCGGGGCGGCGAAGTCCTCCTCGCCGCTCTCCGATCACCATGAAAAGCTGCTCGCGAATTTCCTGGCGCAGACGCAGGCGCTGATGATCGGCAAGGACGAAGCGGCGGTCCGCGCCGAATTGGCGGCGGACGCGATGCCGGCGGTGGAGATCGACCGCCTCGCGCCGCACAAGGTGTTTCCAGGCGACCGACCGACGAATTCGATCCTGATGGAGCGGCTTGACCCGCACCGCTTTGGCGCGCTGGTCGCGCTCTACGAACACAAGGTGTTCTGCCAGGGCGTTCTCTGGGGGATCAATTCCTTCGACCAATGGGGCGTTGAGCTCGGCAAGGTTCTGGCGAAACAAATCCTTCCCGAAATCGCCGCGCTCGGCGAAAAGAAGCGCGCGCCGGCGGGCCATGACGGCTCGACGCGCCGCCTCATCGAACGAATCAACGCGCTGCGCGCCAACTGAGCGGGGAACGAATATGCGGTTGCAACAGGTCATGGCGGGGTTTTGCGCTCTCGCGCTCGTCGCCTGCGGCGCGCCGACAGAACCGTCGCCGGCCGATGTCGCCGCGGA
>JBGSNB010000207.1:0-1634 GCA_041739835.1 Parvularculaceae bacterium
CCAGGGCGCAGGAAGCGCTGCGCGGCCTCTACGGCGCCTGTTTCGACTGGCTGCGCGCGCATTGCCCGCGAGACTGGACCAAGGCGCGGCCCGCGCCCGTCAGCCTCGCGACCTGGGTCGGCTATGATCTCGACGGCCGCACGGACATCCATTGGGGACAGACATTCCGCCTGCGCCTTGAAGAGAAGGCGTTGCAGCTTTTTCGTTATGCCAAGACACTTCAGCGCATCGAGGGCGGCCGGCGCCTCGCCATCGAACTGATCGAGGCCGGCGAAGAAGCGACGATGCAGGCCGCGCTGTTCGCCGCCGATTTCGACGAGCCGCAGGCGATTGTCGTCGCGGCGAACCGGCTGACCGAAGCGCGGCCGGGACGCCTGGTCTCGCTTGACGAAATCAAGGCGCAGCTTGACGCGCTGATTGACCGCGTCGACGACGACGCGAAACGCGCGCTCTTGATCTTGCGCGCGGAAATGGACGCATTCGGCCTCGGCGTCGCGCGCATCCATTTGCGCGTCAACGCCGCGCAGGTGAGATCTGCGCTGCGCGCCGATCTTGGCTTTGCGCCCGGCATGGAGTTCTTCGACCGGACGGCGCTGGACGCGGCGGCCGCCAAGACCGCCGAGGCGCAACAGCGGGCGGTGAATTTCGGCAGCGTCTTCCAGGAGCAGATGACGGCGCGCCGCCAGCTGATGTTGTGCGCGCAGATATTGAAACATGTCGACGCTGACACCCCGCTGCGCTTCCTGATCGCCGAAGTCGAATCGCCGGCGACGATCATGGGCGCGATCTATCTTGCGCGGCTCTACGGCGTCGACCATCGGCTCGACATCTCGCCGCTGTTTGAAACGCCCGATGCGATCGAGCGCGGCGGGCGCTTCATCGAGCGCCTGCTCGAGGAAGAGGAATTCGTCGCCTATATCCGCAAGCGCGGCCGCATCGCCATCCAATGCGGGTTCTCCGACAGCGGCCGGTTCATGGGCCAGATCGCCGCCGACCTCGCGATCGAGCGGCTGCATATTCTGGTGTCGCGGGCGCTGGCGGCGAAAGGAATTCGCGAGATCGAGACGCTGATCTTCAACACGCATGGCGAGTCGATGGGCCGCGGCGCGCATCCCGGCGACTTCAACGCGCGCCTCGATCATTTGATGACGCCGTGGGCGCGCGCCCGCTACGCGCGCGACGGTCTGCCGCTGAACATCGAATGCAGTTTTCAGGGCGGCGACGGATTTCTGCACTTTGAGACGCCGACGCTGGCGGCCGCGACGATGCAGTCCGTATTCCGGTGGTCGCAAGCGACGCCGCAGCGATCGGCGTCCGATCGGTTCTATACCGACATCAATTTCTCCTGGGATGCGTATCGCGCGATCAAGGGCTGGCAGGAGGCGCTGTTCGCAGATCCGAATTATCAATCGGCGTTGTCAACCTTCGCGCCCAATCTCTTGCCGGCGACAGGCTCGCGCAAGACGCGGCGTCAGAGCGGCGCTTCGAAAGATGACGCGGCAAGATCGCTGCGCGCCATTCCGCACAACGCAATTCTGCAACAGCTAGCGGCGCCGGCGAATGTGCTTGGCGGCATCGGCGCCGCCGCCGCGCGCGAACCGGACCGCTTCGCCGCACTGCTTCGCCAGTCGCCG
>JBGSNB010000253.1:0-3252 GCA_041739835.1 Parvularculaceae bacterium
CGGAGGACCGGCTGCCGGTGTTGCGCAGCCTCGGCTGGGATCGCACGGTCGGCGACGCGTTCCTGAAATCGGGCGGCTTGCCGAAGCCGAGCTATCCGGCGATCGACCCGGCGCCGTCGCGGGAACTAACCGCGAAGGCCCGCGCGTTGATTTCGGGATCGACGCCGGTGCATCGCTGGCTGCAGCGCTTCGCCGACATCACGGACGAAACAGCCGCGCTGCTCTCGTCAATCGGCACGCGCGCCTTCCACGCCCATTCAGTCGCTCTGTACGGCGCCCCTTCTTCGCCGATCGCCGACGGCAAGCGCACGGCGCTCGAGCTCGCGCGGCGGCTCGACGCTTTGCTCGCCGATCTTGAAGGCGGGATGAAGCTCGAGCCGCCCGAAACCTTGTCGGCCGGTGAAATCAAGGATCGCCTCGACCGGCAGCTGCCCGCGCATTTCGGCGAGGACGCGCCGCGCGTTGACGTCACCATGAACGTTTCCGGCAAGGCGGCCGCCGGTCGTGACTACATCAAGCTGCGCAAGGATGCGCTGTTTTCCGACCTCGACGTGACGCAGCTCCTGCAGCATGAGGCGTTTGTCCATATTGCGACCGGCAAGAACGGCGCGGCGCAGGCGAATTTTCCGATCCTTGCGGAAAGCTATCCCGGCAATGCGCGGACGCAGGAAGGGCTCGCCGTCTTCGCGGAGTTCATATCCGGCGCGCTCGACCCGCGCCGGTTCCGCCGGCTGGCCGATCGCGTCATCGCCATCGACATGGCGGCGTCGGGCGCCGATTTCATCGAGGTGTTCAATTTCTTCCGCGAGCGCGGGCGAGGCGATGCGCCCTTCGAGGCTTTCGAGAGCGCCCGGCGGGTGTTTCGCGGCGGCGTTCTCGAGGGAGGCGCTCCCTTCACCAAGGATTCGATCTATCTTGGCGGCCTCCTTGAAGTGCATAATTTCCTGCGCGCGGCGGTCAGGACCGGCGACGCCGGATTCATCCGCCTGCTCTTCGTCGGCAAGATCGACCTTGCCGATCTCGACGCCATGAAGATGCTGCGCGAGGAAGGGCTGATCGACAATCCTCGCTATCTGCCGCCATGGGCGACGGATCTGCGCTATCTGCTTTCCTATCTCGCCTATTCGACCTTCCTGAACGAGATCAGCCTGAAGGACGTGGTCGCCAAATACGAACCGCTGTTCGCCTGACGCGCCTTGGTCAGTCTTCCGCCCGGAACGACCACACCGCCTCGAAGGGCGTCTCAAAAGCCCGCGCGATGCGAAAGGCGAGTTCGAGCGAGGGCGCGTATTTTCCGGCCTCGACCGCGATGATCGTCTGGCGCGTTGCGCCGACGCGATCCGCGAGATCGGCCTGAGTCAGACCAAGGCGCAGGCGGTGCGCGCGGATGGTGTTGAGAACGCGGCCCTTGCCGATCGGTCCCTCCCGGCGTCAGCCGCGCACGGCTTGCGCGCGGTAAAGGATGATCGTCGACAGGCGCTTCACCGCCTCGCCGGCAAAGAGTATCGCAAAGAGCACGAAAATCAGCGTCGGCAGGCTCGTCAGGTCGATGCGGGGGAGTTTGTGGCCGTCAAGAAGGCCCTCCCACAAAGCTTGCCAGACCGCCACATTGATCGCGCCGATCATGAACAGCCGCTCGTTGAGATTTGCCCGCCCCTCGATTGCAAGATCGCGCTCGTCTTTTTCGATCGACCTGCCTCTCGCAACGACGGCGGCGATGACAAGCTCGAGAAATGTGCTGGCGGCGATGACGATGAGATAAATTTCGAAGAGCGCCCCCGCCGGCTGATCGACGATTGTCATCCCATCCAGCATGCGCGTCTGGAACCACCAGAAGACGACGCACAACGCAATCAACGATGCCCAGGAATATTGTTCCGCCCGACTCACTTGCGTCTCCGATCTCGCCAGAATGTCCAATATCTTTTACATAAAGGCGGCGGAAGGCGAATGTCAAACACTATTTACATTTCTGACTTAAATCATGGAAAATCAAGCATTATTTACTGAGCTGCGACAGACCGTCTCTTGCCTTTTTGGGCTCGAAAGACCATGTTTGACGCTGAAAATGCCAATCCCTTTGGATCTGGCCCGCCCCCGCTGTAGAGTGCGCGAGCTGCCCGGCCGTTAACCATCTGTTAACCGGGTTTTGGTCGGCGCGCCTGCCAAGGCGAACCGCGAGGAATCGCGAGGAGACACTGATGACCGCCAAGAAGTCCGCCGCCGCGTCGAAGAAACCCGCTGCAAAAGCCGCCAAGCCGGCAAAGTCGAGCGCGCGCAAATCCATCTCGGCCACGCCGGCGCCAAAGGCCGCGGCCAAGCTTGCTCCGAAGGCGGAGCCGGCCGAAAGGCCGGCGGCCAGGCCCGCGCCAAAGAACCCTGTTTCTAAGCCTTCGGCCAAGCCGGTCACCGAGCTCCACCTCAAGACGGCGCCCAAGAAGCCGGCCGCCGCCGCGGCGCGGTCAAAGCCCGCGCCGTCAAAATCGTTTGACCCGGATCGACGCCTCGAGCTGATCGCCGCCGCCGCCAAGCGCCGCAAGTCGGATCAACCGAAGGCGGCCCCGACCCCGCTGGTGATGACGGCGCCGCGCCAACTCCTGCAGACCGAACGCCATCGCTTTTCGGTCGGCGACGAGGTCAGGGTCGTGTCGACCTCCGGCATGTGGTTCAAGCACGGCATCGACTACCGCGTCACCGCCGCGCTGCCGCCGCAGGGCGGCAAGCTCCAATACCGGATCAAGAACGAGCAGGAGCCGTTCGAGCGCGTCGTCAGCGAGTCGCAGCTTGCCTATGTCCAGGCGTCGGCGATTTAGTCCGTATACGGACTTATATCGCCGCTTTCGCCAGACCGCCGGCTATGCGATCGGCCTATTCGCCGACCGCCTCCGAGTGCGCAGTCATGTTCTATATTAGAGCGAGACTGGCCTGGAGCTGCGCCGCACAATCCGCGATCAGGGTTTCAGCGCCGCGGCAAGTCGCGCATTCTTTTCTATGACGCGCCAGTCTCCCGCCGATATCATCGGCTTGGTGGCGATCCAGGAGCCGCCGACGCATGGGACATTGGGGAGCTTCAGATAATCGGCGGCGCGTTCAGCGCCGATGCCGCCCGTCGGGCAGAAGCGGATATCGGGCAGCGGGCCCGCGAGGGATTTCAGAAAGCCGATCCCGCCCGCGGGTTCGGCCGGGAAAAATTTGAGCGCGCGATAGCCGGCATCGGCGGCGGCCATCGCTTCGCTGGCGGTGGCGACGCCC
>JBGSNB010000270.1:0-5709 GCA_041739835.1 Parvularculaceae bacterium
AAGGAAGCGCAGATCGCCGCGGCGGCGCGCGAAGGCGGCGTCTTCTTTCAGCTGCGGTCGAACAATACGCAGGCGGCGCCCAGCGCCGAGGCAGGATTTGCGAACGCTTCGACGGCGCCGTTCGATGGTGGGCTCGGCGCGCCACGCATTCCGTTCGGCGCCGAGCGCGATGAAGACCCAAACCGTCAAATTCGGAAGCTCGAATTCCTGGACGAGCGCGCGCTTTCGTCGACCGATAATCCGCACCGGATCGAAGATCCGGTGACGCCGTTTGAAGTGATGGCAGGGACGGTCATCCCGGCGAGTTTGATTACCGGCGTCAATTCGGATTTGCCGGGAACCGTGATCGCGCAGGTGACGCAGAATGTCTACGACACCGTCACCGGCCAATATCTCCTCATTCCGCAAGGCGCAAAGCTCATCGGCCGCTATGACAGCGTCATCGCCTTCGGTCAGAGCCGCGCGCTCCTCGTCTGGTCGCGTCTTCTCTATCCCGACGGCGCATCGATCCTCATCGACAATTTGCCGGCGAGCGATGTCGCCGGCTATGCGGGGCTCGCCGATCAGGTCGACTTCCACACGTTTCGTTTGCTGAAGGGCGTCGTTCTCTCGACCTTGCTTGGGGTCGGCACGGAATTATCTTTCGGCGACGCCGAAAGCGACATCGTCTCAGCCTTGCGCGAGTCGGCGCAAAATTCCGCCAATCAGGCCGGACAGAAGGTCGTGCAGCGTAATCTCGATATCCAGCCGACGATCAAAATCCGCCCCGGCTGGCCGCTCCGCGTCATCGTGCACAAGGACCTTGTCCTTCGTCCGATCACAACGACGGAGGCGGCGCGATGAGCCTCAAGATTGGTCCTGTCGCGCGCCGCGCGCCCCTAAAGCTCACGATCGCGCTCGCGCCCGACATTCACGACGCGCTCGCCGATTATGCGCGCCTTCATGCGCAGGAATTCGGGCATGACATCGCGCTCCCCGAGCTCGCAGCACTCATGATCGAGCGTTTCCTCCAGTCCGACGCCGGCTTCCGGCGCGCCCGCAAGACTTTGACCCGCTCCAGCAGCAGCAAGGAGGAGACCCCATGACCATCATCGGCACATTCTCGAAAACCGCGGACGGCTACGCCGGCGCCATCCGCACCATGACGATCAACGTCAAGGCGGCGCTCGTCGCTCATGAAAAGAACGGCAAGGACAAGGCGCCGGACTTCAAGCTGATGATCGGCGACAAGGAGTTCGGCGCCGCTTGGCGCGCCAAGGCGAAAGGCGAGGGCGGCAAACCCTTTCTCCGTGTCGAGTTGGACGACCCGAGTTTCGCGGCGCCCATCCGCGCCGCGCTGTTCGAAAACGGCGAAGAGGGGAAGGCGGCGCTCGTGTGGAGCAGGGGTCGCAAGACAGAGACCTAATGACGGTCGAACAAGCATCGTTTGTGCAAAGGAGTTTTCGGTGACCACAACGTACATGAACAACGCAGGCCCCGGCGAACGGCTGAACAATCGCGAGGCAGCCGATTATCTCGGACTGAAGGCTGCCACGCTCAACAAGTGGCGGTGCCATGGCGACGGTCCGCCCTTCATCAAAGTTGGTCGACTCATTCGTTACCGAAGGTCAGATCTCGACGCCTTCTTGTTGGGGCGAGTGAGGCGTTCGACTTCAGATCAGGGGCCTGCCGATCTTGGTCGCGCGGCGCATCCGCTGCGTGCGCTGTAATCGCCAGCCTATACGCGAAGGCAGTCCCGTCGGGCGGCACGCACAGATGCGCTCACAGATTGGGCGCCGCAGCCGCGATCACGGCGAGTATCTCCGGGAATGTCGGGACGTCTCGATAGTAGAGCGCGCGTGTTGCTCGATAAGCAGTCTCAAATGTCCTGCGGGTTTCCGGATTGCTGAGGTGAAACGCCTCATTGGCTGCGATATTTGGATCATCGTCTGTGCGGAAGCGCTCCTTCTTGTGCGCAAGATAGGAAGCCGAGCCAATGAATGCGCGGACGGCGTCACTTTTCAGGAGGCAGTAGACGTCATAATAGTGCCGCATGAAATTGCGAGGAGGAACGCCCGTCTCCCGTTGTTGACGGTATTTTGTTGAAATCGTCTGCAGTTTTTCGACGAGCGTGTAACCGGGATCGTAACAGGGCGCCGCCTTGGCGCGATTGTCGATCAGGTCGCCGACGCCGCTTGCCGCAGCCTTGTCGAAGGCCCAAGACGAGATATCGCAAAGATGATTGGGCGTAACCTGATCGAATCCCGCTTCCAGCAACACGCCTTCTTTGACACCGACAGGAATCGGGTTTCGGCTGTCATAGCTGAGGCGAATCCCGGCGCTTCGGAAATTCTTGTCGTCGAACTCATGGTCGCGCTCGGCGCCGGTGATGCCGGGAATCTCGATCGCGTCGGCAAGTCCATCGAAAAATTTGCCTCTTGCCGCGACTTGGTTCGGCTTGTTCTGGTTCTTGCCTGTTGGGAGATCTGGCGGCGGCTCGATCCGAATATCGATATCTTCAGAAAAACGGTGGATCAGTCCGAACCCTTTTGAAAGTGACGTGCCGCCCTTCAATTGAAAGGTCCTGCCCATTTGCTGAAGGCCGTAAAGGCAATGCATGATCCAGTAGTCTTTTTCGATGAGCGCTGGGTCGATGCTGAGTTCGCGCCCGACGACGCCGATCAGATCGGCAAAGTCGGGCGCCTCATGGAGAAAGATCACGCGGCTTCACGCTGATCCGAGGATTCAAGCAGCGACGCCAAAAGGCGTTTCGCCCGCACGCCGCCATAGTCGCGGACAGCCTTTCGCAGCGATCTCAAATCCATCTCTTTGGCGCGGGCTTCCACGCTGCGAAGGAGATCATCCTCATTTTCGCCGAGACGCCCGATATTGTTTACGAGATCGACCAGCAAAAACTCGCGCGAAACTGCCTTGGGAAAAGACGGCTTCATACGAAAATCGAACAGCCTTCCATCCAGCACAAATCGGCCATGGCGTTTGTGATTATAGACGACCGTCTCATTGTAGAGCTGCGTCGTTCCAACGCCGAGCGCGTTGTAGGCGTTCGGCGAGACCATGAGAAATCGGTCGTCCTTCAGAAACGATGCGACGAGTTTTGCAGGTTCAGCCGGCGCGTCGCCAAACCGGGTTTTGCGAGGCGTCCTATAAAGCCCGCCTGAAAGCTTCACGAGATCGCCCGCTTCAACCAGCTGCCGCAGATGGCGATCGACCGCAGTTGTCCATCGCGCCAGATCGGCGCGCCGATAGACTTGGCCAGGGCGAAGTCGGTCTTTGAGGTCGTCGAGCTTGGGCATGTCTGTCTGCTTTCGAGCTTTTATAAACATCGAGCCGCAGTTTTGCAAGGATTTTCGTTGAAAAAACATGCAAAGCTGACGTTGCGCGAAAAGCATCAGGCTTAAATTATCTAAATAAAACAGTACTTTATGATCGTCGGCCGTGGCCGCACTGATGGCGTTCTCCCGGCGATTCAATGGCGACATAGACGGCTCTCCGCCCTGTCGTACCGTGTCAGAAAACGTCGGCGGTTTGCCCACAAATTCGGCGGCTTTATTCTTGTATTCCACATGAGAACAAGACCGTTGACCCGCGAGGCCGGTCTTCAACTTGTCAATAGCTTGAGCCATAACAATAGAGCTGTGGTGCGAAGGGGGCATATGGATCAGCTTTTGGCGACCGTTAAAGGTCTGGATACGAGTCAAGCCATCGGCGTTGCAACCGCAGCGTTTCTGGCGCTGGCTGGATTGGTGCGCTCACTAAACGATCTGTTTGGCGAACTCACGCGGCTTTGGGGGTATATCGCCCGGACCGTTTCCGATTTCGGCAAAAAGAAAGTTGAGGACACTGCGAACCGTATCCGCGCCAAGCAGCTCTTTAGAGATCTAATCAATCAGTACACCTCATATTATGCGCGCGGAGCTCGTGCATTTGGAGTGGCACAGCGTGACGCACTTAATCTAGCTGTTGAAGAAACTAGCAAGGCGCCGAGCTTTGCTGAAATCCTCCGGAACGACGCCGTTCATGAGAGCTGGGCTGATTTGACGCGGTCTATGATGAAGGTGGCTGAAGAAATGGTAGAGGCGGGAAGCACAAAGAGAATTTCACTAAAAAGCAATCACACCGAAACTCGAAAGCACGCTAAGAGATTTTGTAAATTAGCATTTCCAGAGTTGGCATCCAGACTAGATATACTTGAGCGGCGATTCGATAAAGACGTCACCATTGAGTTCGCGAGAAGTGCGTGTGTCATAGCCATTTAGCGGGCAACGCCATCGCGCGGGGGGGATATCGCATCGCCAATCCTGTCCGAAACCCGCGCCGCTGCCGCTTTGATCGGCGCGTTCGCTAAGTGGGCATAGCGCGCCGTCGTCTGCACCTGCGTGTGACCCAACAATTTGCCGATCATCGGGAGTCCTTCGCCGAGCGCGAGCGCGCTGCTCGCGAACGAGTGCCTGAGGTCATGAATGCGAACGTCATTCAGCCCGGCTTTTGCGCGAATGCGCCGCCAGGGATGTTGCAAATCGGTGAGGTGGCCGCCCTGCTTCGCGCCCGTGATGACATGGGAGTTGCCATCGATCCTTTGGATGCCCTTCAAGATCGTCGCCGCGGCTTCTCCAAAGTGAACGACCTTGGCGCCGGTTTTGGAGTCCGGCAGCCGTAGCTCGCGCGATTCCAAATTCACATGCGCCCACTCGAGCGTCATGATTTCACCGAGCCGGCAACCGGTCAGCATCAAAAGTCGAATTGCGTTGACGGCTGACTGGGTCTCAGTGCGATCGCGCTCAACTTCGATTAAAACCTCGCCAAGCCTCGCAAATTCTTCATCGCTTAGAAACCGCTCGCGCTTTCGTTCGGCATACTTTTTGACATGCCGACATGGATTGCTGCCGTCGGGACGAAGTCCCCAAATTTCGGCGAGATTAAACATTTTCGACAGGACCCCAAGCGTCCGGTTTGCCTGGTACGGCGTCTGATTCATTGAATGGTGGAGTTGCGCGATATCTTTGCGCTCGACTTCCAGCACCTTCCGGGCGCCCATGATCGGATTGATAAAAAGCTCGACGGAACGCTTGTACTCCGCTTGCGTGCTCGGCTTGCACCGGATCGAGGCATGCTCCTTGAGAACCCTTTCACCGAGACTCTTCACCGTCGGAGACCGTCGCGCTTCGTCGTGTGCCCGCGTGGGTTCTCGCCCGCTCTTGGCCTCCGATAAAATTTCGAGGGCGCGGATGCGTGCTTGCTCCGCGGTGATTGGACCGTGTGGTCCGATCGTGATGAATTTCTGACGACCTTTGACCAGACACTTCACGACGTAGGTTTTCCGACCCGAGGGGAGAATTCGCAGGCCGAAGCCCTTCAATTCGTCGTCCCAAATGCTGAAGGCCTTTGGTCTGGCTGCTACATGGTCTACCGTTCGCTTCGTCAATTTCGCCATGACCACACCTCAAATACCTGAAGGTCCTGCCGCCGCCGCGCTGCTACCGAGCAAATCGATTTCGCCGACGATTTTTGCCTCCTTCAACATGGAAACCTGAAGGTCGGCGCTGCTACAAAATGGCTACGTTTTGGTGGAAAACCGGATCGTCCCTAAGAAAACATGATCGAACGCCGCGGTCAAGAAATTCTATCAATTACAAGCTGTTATCGCATTTCGGCAAACTTGGGACAACCCCGTAAAAATCGCGGTACACGCGCTCATAACCTGAAGGTCGT
>JBGSNB010000307.1:0-8529 GCA_041739835.1 Parvularculaceae bacterium
TTCCCTTTCAGCGCGCGAGGCGCCGGCGCGCCGCGGCCAGATCTTCCTGCGTGTCGATGCCGCGGGCGGCGCTGCCGACCAAGCGGATCGCGATCTTCTCGCCCATCTCCAGAATCCGGAGCTGCTCCAGTTTTTCGATGCGTTCGAGACGTCCCGCGGGCGCCGCCGCGAAACGGATCAGGCTGTCTCGGGAAAATGCGTAGGCGCCGACATGCAGATGGAAGGCGCCGCCGCCGTCGCGCGGAAATGGCGCCTGCGCGCGGGTGAAGTAGATCGCCTCAAAGGATCTTGGCGCCGCGTCGATCGCCTTGCCGAATATCGCCTTCACTGCCGCCGGGTTGGCGGGATCGAGATCCTGCGGAAACGGACAGGCGAGCGTTGACGCAAAGGCGCCCGCAAGCGCGTGCGTTTCGATCAGCGCGTCAATATGGGCCGGATCGATCTCCGGCTCGTCGCCCTGGATATTAACGATGATGCTCGCGCTAAGCGACGCGGCGGCCTCCGCGACCCGCTCGCTTCCGGATTGATGATCCGCCCGCGTCATCACGGTTTCGGCGCCGAAGCCGCGCGCCGCCTCGGCGACCTCTTGCGTGTCGGCGGCTATGATGACGCGGTCGGCGCGACGCGCTTTCAGCGCCTGCTCATAAGTGCGCTGCAGGACGCTCTTGCCGGCGAGATCGAGAAGCAGCTTGCGTGGCAGCCGCGTCGAGGCAAGGCGCGCGGGGATGATGATGACGACGCTCATGCGGGCCTCGCGCGGCCCGTAACGCGTCCGACGAAGACGAACGCCAGATAGGCGGACATCGCACCGCCGGTATTGGCGATCGCGTCGATGATGTCGCCGGTCCGGACGCCGCCGGCGCCCTGCGCGAATTCGAGCATCGCGCCATAGGCCGCAACCGCCAGCACCGCAAGGAACCGGCGCCCGCGCAGCCGAAGATCGGCGAGAGACGCCGTCAGACCGAGCGCCGCATAAGCGAGGAAATGACCGACCTTGTCGGCGAGCGCCGTGTCGGCGAATATCCATTGCGCAATCAACCGCGCTATCGCAAAGCCAGACGGCGTGTTGTCGGGACTTGGCGTCAGCGTCAGGAACGTGACGATCGCCAGCAAGAACGCGAAGACGCCGCGCCAGGCGCGCCTTGCTGTCATGCGACGGGCCCGCGCGGCATGGCGGCAAGGCGCCTTTCCCACTCGATCGCGGTGCGTACGATGAAGTCGATATCGTCAAAGCGCGGCCGCCAGTCGAGTTCGGTCCGGATCGCCGCGGTGTCGGCGATCAATTGCGACGGATCGCCCGGCCGACGCGGCCCGATCTCATGCGGCAACGGCGCGCCCGTGACGCGCTCAAACGCGTCAATCACCTCCGACACCGAATAGCCGCGTCCATAGCCGACATTGAGGATTTCCGACGAGCCGCCGCGGCGCAAGCGCGACAGCGCGGCAAGATGCGCATCCGCGAGGTCGGACACATGCACAAAGTCGCGAATGGCGGTTCCGTCGGGCGTCGGATAATCGGCGCCGTAGATCTGCAATTTTTCCTTGCGCGCGCCTGCCGCGATCTGCGCCGCGACGCGGACAAGATGCGTCGGCTTGCCGATCTGGCCGGCGCGGCCCTTTGGGTCGGCGCCGGCGACATTGAAATAACGCAGGATCGTATAAGCAATGCCGTGCGCCTTCGCGGCGTCCGCGAGGATCCGCTCGCTCATCGCCATAGACGCGCCATAAGGCGAAATCGAGTGGATCTCTGCGGTCTCGTTCACCGGCGAATGATCGGGGGTGCCATAGACGGCGGCGGTCGAGGAAAAAATGAACCGCTCGATATCGGCGGCGACGCAAGCTTCGAGCAGCGCGATCGTCTTCGCCGTATTGTTCCAGTAATAATGCAGCGGCTTTTGCAAGGACTCCGGCACCAGGATCGACCCGGCGAAATGGATGACTTCCTTGACGCCGAAATCACGGATCAGGCGAAGGACGACTTCGCGGTCGCCGACATCGGCGACAATTAGGCGCTTTGCATCAGGCGCAAGCCAGCGCGCGCCGTTCGAGAGGTCGTCAAGCGCGACCGACGCCTCATTCGCCTCATCGAGGGCGAGCAGCATATGCGCGCCTATATAGCCGGCGCCGCCGGTGACGAGGACGGTCATCGGCGGCTCCCGCCAGCGTCTCTCGCCGGGTTGATCGTCGGGGGAATGCGGATCAGCATTGAGAGTTCATTACGACTTGGCGCTAATATAGGCTGAATCGCGTATTGGTTTGAACAGATGATTGGTAAACTTTTTGGCGGCGGAAAATCCCGGCCTGCGGCCCCAGCGGGCGAGCGGCTCTACGCGGTCGGCGACATTCATGGCTGCGCCGGCTTGCTGCGGTCGCTGCTGACGTTGATCGATCGCGACGCCGACGGCGCCGACAAGCGGCTCATATTCCTCGGCGATTATGTCGATCGCGGTCCCGACTCGAAGGGCGTCATTGATGCGCTTCTCGCGGTTCGGGCGGACCTCCCGGGCGCGGTTTTTCTGAGGGGTAATCACGAACAGGCGATGCTCGATTTCCTTAACGCGCCTGACCGCAATGAGGAATGGCTGCATTGGGGCGGCGACAAGACCCTTGAGAGCTACGGCGTCGTCGATATCTGGCGCACCCACCCAACCGAACTGGCGCGCGAACTGGCGGCGCGCCTGCCGGCGTCGCATCGGGAGTTTCTCGGCGCGCTCGAGATCTGGCGGGTCGTCGGCGACTACGCCTTCGTGCATGCGGGCTTCAAGCCGGGCGTCGCTCTCGCCGACCAGGTCGAGCGCGATTGTCTGTGGATCAGGGCGGAATTCCACAACGCCGCGCCGGGCCAGCGGCCCCGGCAAACCGTCGTGCACGGACACCATCCGGTGAAAAAGCCGCAAGACGCCGGTTGGCGGATCAATGTCGACACCGGCGCCGTATGGTCGGACGCACTGACGGCGGTCGTCATTGAGGGAAATGAGCGACGCTTTCTATCCACCGGAAAAATCTAGGCGCTTCGGCGGTCGTCGCGGTCGGCGACAAGGCGAAGCCCTCCCGCCGCTTTAAGGATGCCGCGCAGATTTTCGGCGCCGCCGGCGCCATCGCCGCCGGCAAGCGATTTTCCGAATTCCGTCGCATAGTTTCCGGCATGGACGACATGCGGGTAGGGCATCGCGAACAGCACTTTCGCGCCGCGCAGGACCGGATCGCGCCAGCGATCCAGGATTTCGCGCTTCAAGGCGACCGGCGCAATCAGGTAATCCGGCTCTGTGGCGCGCGATTCAGCTTCCGTGATGACCGACGGCCCGCCAGCGAAGAGCCGTGCGCCGTCTTCAATTTCGTCGGGGCCGACGGCGGCCTCGATCGAATGCGCGCTTTTTCCCGCCCAAGCGTAAAGCATCTGCGCGCCGGCGTCAGCGCCGAAGACATGCGCTCTCTCGCCTTTTCGCGCGACGCCCGCCATCAGCTCGGCGAATGCTCGGCGCGCCTCGTCGCAGCGGCCTTCGAACGCCTGATAAGGCGCGCGGCTTCTGAGCGCGAGCGCGTTTTCCTCGTCCCACAATTGCGCAAGCCGCTCATACCACGGATCGAAATCATAATCCGACGCGCTTGTATGGGTGACGAAAAGGCGCAGCGATCCGCCGTCCTTCTCGGTCAGCGCGCCGCGAAAGATCTTGAGGTCGCAGTCGCGCAGCAGGCGTTCAAGGACGCTGATCGAGTAGACGGCGGCGACGCCGCTCGCGAACGCGTCGGCAGCGCTGCGGGTTAGCGTCATCGCAGCGTAAAGCGTCTCGACGGCGAAAACTCCGTCATCGGTCAAGAGCGCCTTGATGCGCGCGAAAAAGGCGCGCGGTTCGTTGATTTCCTCGAGCACCGACGCCGCGGTGATGAGATCGAATTTCTTGCCGGCGAAGGCGCGGTCGATATCCGCGGACGGGAACGAGGCTTTCGCCGACCAGGCCCAGTCGCCGATCTGCTCGATATCGTCCGACGGATCGACGCCGTAGCGATCGACCCAGCGCGGATAGAAGGACAGAAGAGTCCCGTCGGAGCAGCCGATATCGAGCGCCGCGCAGTCGCGTCCCGAGATCAGCTCAAGCCCTTCGGTCGCCAGCGAGCGCAGGCTCGAACGCGTCGTCCGGAACGCCGCCGACGGCGCCAGCGCGCGTCGGGGCGCCTCAGTTGCGATGGCGTTCTGCAAGAGACCGCACGCATGCACGTCGCGCGAAGGATCGCAGAGCACAAATTCAACCGCACCCGCCTTCGCTCGCCCGAGCAATCCCTTGCGGTTGCTCTCGACGCTGGTTCCTTCAAGCGTGAACGCAGGCGACAGCGCCGCAGATCCGCAGGCCCGGCAATGAGTGATGCGCTTCACGAAAATCAGCCCCTCGACATTCAACGCTTAAGAGAACGTCTCAGGTCAGGGTAAATTCGTCGTAAAAGATTTTCGCCGCGGCGCGCAAGGAACCGGCAACCATCGTTAACGCGCGTCAAGGATTACGAAATCGCCTTCCAGAGCAGCAACAGCGCCGTTGCGAGCAATGTCAGCAAGGTGCCGAGCGTGCCGACGAAACGCCCTGTCGGCCAAATGCCCATGCCGAGGCCGAGAAGATGCGAGACGCGCGAGAAAAGGAAAACGCCGCCAAGCGCGTGTATGATCGTCGCGCCGAGACCCAATTGCGCCAGCGCGAACAGGCCGAGCAGCGCCGCCGGCGCATATTCGATGTAGTTTCCCTGCGTGCGGATCGCCTTGATCATGTCCTCATTGCCGCCGTCGCCGAGATTGGTCTTAGTCCTGGTGCGAACCATGCCGACGCGGGCGCTGATGAAAATGAGAAACAGGGCGTTAAGGCCGATCCAGAGAGCGGCCGCCTGTATGGAAGTCATTGAATGTGCTCCTGAGGGTTAAGCGGAAAGGCGCGCAATCAGTTTGCGGATGAACGCCGTACCCTCGGCAAGCTGATCGATTGACACATACTCGTTGGGTTGGTGCGCCTGGTCAATCGATCCGGGGCCGCAAATGACGGTCGAAAAACCCGCCTCCTGGAATTGTCCGGCCTCGGCGCAATAGGAAACGACATCTGTCGAATTGAGGCCGGTGATCGCTTTTGCAAGTTCGGCGGCCGGATTATCGGGCGCCGGCCGCAAGGGCGGCGCATTGCTGCGTATCTCGGTCGCGATGCGGCAGCTGTCGGCCTTGCGCCGCATCTCCTCTTCGACCTCGCGCGCAAAGGCGGAAAACTCTGCAAGGAAGCGCGCGGCGCCGTCGCCGGGAATGACGCGGCAATCCCAGTCGAAGACGCACTCGCCCGCCATGATGTTCACCTGCGTGCCGCCGCGCACGACATTGACGGTCATCGTCGAATAGGGCGGCGAGAACGGGCTCGCGGGGTCGGCGGCGCGTTCGCTGGCGAGGCGCATCGCCGATATTTTCGCGATCAGCTTCGCCGCCGCTTCAACCGCCGAGACGCCCCGATCGGTCTGGCTTGAATGCGTCGTGTAGCCGGTGACGCTGGTCCGGAACGAGGCGATGCCCTTGTGCCCGTCGATCACCTTCATCATTGTCGGCTCCCCGACGATCACCGCCGAGGGCGCCGGCAGCCTTTCCTTGATTTCGGCGATCATGTGCGGCGCGCCAAGTAGGCCGATTTCCTCATCATAGGACAGCGCGAAAATGATCGGGCGCTTCAAATCCGCCTTTGTCATATCCGGCAGCAGCGACAGCGCGATCGCCGAAAAAGACTTCATGTCGCAAGTGCCGCGGCCAAAAAGCTTGCCGCCTCGCTCAGTCAGCGTCCACGGATCGCTCGCCCAGTCCTGCCCGTCAACCGGCACGACATCGGTGTGGCCGGACAGGATGACGCCGCCTTCGACGGCGGGGCCGACGACCGCGTAGAGATTGGCCTTGGTCCGCTCCGCGTTCCAGACGCGATGCGTCGTCGCGCCCTGCCCTCGCAGATAGGCCTCGACATCGTCGATGAGACCGAGATTGGATTTCGACGACGTCGTGTCATGCGCGACGAGGCGGCGGAGCCAGTCGATCTGGTGCGCTAATGTCGCGGCGTCGGCCAAGCTCGCCTCCCGGATCAGGATTGCATGGGCGCCGGGCTATCGAAGACGGCGCCTTTTGTCACGAGGCTTCACGCGCCAGATAGAACGGCTCCAGCCCTGACAGGCGCAAGCCGGCAGGAATCGCCGGGATACTGCGCGGCGAAACTCCTTTCACCGCCCGGGCGAAGGCGGCGATATGGTCCGGCGTCGTGCCGCAGCAGCCGCCGACGATGTTGAGAAGCCCCGATTTCGCCCATTCCTGCAGGTGTTTGGCCATCGACGACGGCGTCTCGTCATAGCCGCCGAAGGCGTTTGGCAGGCCGGCGTTCGGATAGGCGGAGAGCGCGCAATCGGCGACGCGCGACAATTCGGCGACGAAGGGGCGCATCAGATCCGGCCCAAGCGCGCAATTGATGCCGACCGACAGCGGGTTTGCATGCCGCACCGAATGCCAGAACGCTTCGGCGGTCTGCCCTGACAGCGTGCGCCCCGATTGGTCCGTGATCGTCACCGACAGCATCACCGGAATTTCGAAGCCGAGATCGTCGAATAGTTCCTGTACGGCGTAGATCGCCGCCTTGGCGTTCAGCGTGTCGAAGATCGTCTCGATCAGGATCGTATCGGCGCCGCCTTCGACAAGGCCCCTCGCCGCTTCGCCGTAGGACGCGACCAGCGCGTCGAAATCGACATTGCGCGCGCCCGGGTCATTGACGTTCGGAGAGATCGAGCAGGTGCGGTTGGTCGGGCCGATGGCGCCGGCGACAAAGCGCGGCCGGTTCGGCGTCGCCGCCGCATCGGCTTCCTTGCGCGCGAGCCTTGCTCCCTCGACATTCATCTCGAAGGCGAGCGCTTCCATCCCGTAGTCGGCTTGCGCGATCGTCGTCGACGAGAAGGTATTGGTCTCGATCATCTCGGCGCCGGCGACAAGATACGCGCGGTGCATTTCGGCGACGATGTCGGGACGCGACAGGATCAGGAGATCATTGTTGCCGCGCACATCCGACGTCCAGCCGGCAAAGCGGGCGCCGCGATAGCCTGCCTCGTCAAGCCCGTAAGACTGGATGAACGTCCCGGCGGCGCCGTCGAGCACAAGGATGCGCTCGGCGAGCGCAGCCTTCAGCGCGGCGATTCGCGCCGGGCGGCCGGCAAAGGGATCCTTGGTCGGCATGGCGTCGTCCTCATTGGGCGCAGTCATATAAGGATATCTTTATATCTTGCGCAAGGCCCGCAGGATTTGGCGCCCCTTTGCACGGCGCGCCGTTGTTGTTTTTTTGAGGCGTTCCGCCGAGGACCGCCCGAAAAGGCGCCCCATTCTACGCTGGATTGGGGCGCCCGATTTTGACGGCCGAACGCGAACCCGATCGGCGCGCGCCCATTTCGTCAGCGACGGCCAGTTGGAGGAAACCGGAACGCCGTCCATCTCACAATGTCAAAGAGCCGCGAGAGCGGCGTCGCCGCCCTCGCCCATCATCGAGCACCAGAGATGGAAAATCGCGACGCCGATTCAAGCCGCTGAAAAAATGTATTTGCGCGCGCGTTTTCGCGCGACAGGAGAATCCGGCAGCCCGCGCCGACGAAAATTGAGCGCGCGCTCACCGGCGGCGCGCCGGCTCAATCGTCCCGATGAACTTTTTCGGCGCGTTCGTGGCGCTCCTGCGCTTCGAGCGACAAGGTTGCGATCGGGCGCGCTTCGAGGCGGCGGATGCCGATCGGCTCGCCGGTTTCCTCGCAATAGCCGTATTCGCCGGTCTCGATCCGGCGCAGCGCCGAGTCGATCTTCGCGATCAGCTTGCGCTGGCGATCTCTGGTGCGTAGTTCGATCGCCTTGTCGGTCTCGCTTGATGCGCGGTCGGCGATATCCGGCAGATGCAGGCTTTCTTCCTGCAGCTGTTCGAGCGTGAATTTGCTTTCTTTCAGGATGTCGTTTTTCCAATCGACCAGCTTGCGGCGAAAATATTCCTTCTGCCGGTCATTCATGAACGGTTCCGACTCGGTCGGACGATACTCCGCAACATCGGCTGTTGACGCCTTCTTCTTTGCGCTCACTTGCTCAACTCGCCCTTTCCACTCCCAAAGTCCCTGTCGCCCGCCCGCTCGGGCGCGGCCTGTATAGTCGCGCCGGGGTGGCGCCTCAAGACGCAATTACCGCGCCGGGAATTCACGGGAAACGCTTGTAAATTCAAAAGTCTGAGAAAACGGTTTCGATCGCCGCGCGCGACGTCAAAATCGACCGAGCTTGGCGAGTTCCACCCGCGCGCGCAGCGCGATTTCCCCATATAGTGCGGCGATTTCCGCATCCGGATCGGTGAGCTTCGCATCCGCAGCATTGGCGATCGCCGCAAGATCGCTGACCGCGATCCGCCCGGACAGGAGGCCGTCGCGCAACCGGTCGAGCAGCATGAGGAGACGCTCGGCCATGGCGCGATTCTTCGCGCCGCCCCGCCCCTCGCTTTGCAGCGCAATCAGCGCGCCGAGCGCGGA
>JBGSNB010000348.1:0-1526 GCA_041739835.1 Parvularculaceae bacterium
GCGCTCGCTCGCGTCGAGTTCGACGATGAATTTCTTGGCCGCCATATCGATCCACCCTTGTCGGTTATTACCACGACAGGGTAGGAATCAGCGTTCGAAGCCGCCGAACATGAGTCAAATTAACCGGTGCAGGCCACTAGAGCAAGCCGCCAAAACCGGCGCCCTGCGCGGCGCAACGGGAATATGAGGACAGCGATGGCCGAAGCGAAAAACAGTTTCAAATGGGAAGACCCGCTCTCGCTCGAGGCGCAACTGACGGACGAGGAGCGGATGATCCGCGACGCGGCGCGCGCGTTTTGCGACGACAAGCTGGCGCCGCGCATCTTGATGGCGAACCGCGAGGAGCGCTTTGACCGCGCGATCATGACCGAGCTTGGCGCGCAGGGCCTCCTCGGCGCGACGGTCGCGGAGGAATATGGCGGCGGCGGCGCAAGTCATGTCGCCTACGGACTAATCGCGCGCGAGGTTGAGCGCGTCGATAGCGGCTATCGCTCGGCGATGTCGGTGCAGTCCTCGCTCGTCATGTATCCGATCGAGGCGTTCGGCTCGCAGGAGCAGAAGCGAAAATACCTGCCGAAACTCGCGACCGGCGAATGGGTCGGCTGTTTCGGCCTCACCGAGCCCGACGGCGGCTCTGATCCCGGCTCGATGCGCACGAAGGCGGACGCGGTGCAGGGCGGCTATCGCCTCAACGGCGCAAAGATGTGGATCACCAATTCGCCGATCGCCGACCTCGCGGTCGTCTGGGCGAAACTCGACGGCGACATCAGAGGCTTCATCATCGAGCGCGGCATGGACGGGTTCACGACGCCGAAGATCGAAGGAAAACTTTCCTTGCGCGCCTCGATCACCGGCGAGATCGCGCTCGACGATGTGCTGGTCCCGAAAGAAAACCTCTTGCCGAACGTCAAGGGTTTGCGCGGGCCGTTCTCCTGTCTCAACAAGGCGCGCTACGGCATCTCCTGGGGCGCCATGGGCGCCGCGGAGTTCTGCTGGATGGCGGCGCGCCAATATGCGATGGACCGCATCGTCTTCGGCAAGCCGATCGCCGGCACGCAGCTGGTGCAGAAAAAGCTCGCCGACATGCAGACCGAAATCGCGCTCGGCCTGCAGGGCGCGCTGGCGCTCGGGCACCTGCTCGACAGCGGCGCCCATGCGCCGGAAGCGATCTCGCTGATGAAGCGGAACAATTGCGGCAAGGCGCTCGACATCGCGCGCGTCGCGCGCGACATCCACGGCGGGAACGGCATCTCGGACGAATATCATGTGATGCGCCACGCGGCTAATCTCGAGACCGTCAACACCTATGAGGGCACGCACGATATCCACGCGCTGATCCTCGGGCGCGCCATGACCGGATTGCAGGCGTTTTCGTAACGCCCGCGGAAGTAGCGACAACTTTATTTTAAGGCGAATCGCCGATCCTGCCGGTCGCGGGCGGGAGGGCTCACGGCATGGACAGGCGCGAGATCCTGGTGATCGGCGGCGTCGGCGGCAGCGGCACGCGGCTCTTTGCGGAGGCCGCG
>JBGSNB010000360.1:0-4064 GCA_041739835.1 Parvularculaceae bacterium
CGCCCATGTCATGGTCTCGCGCCAGGAGACGGCCCGCCCGCTGCTGACGCCCGGCGAAGTCATGCAGCTCCCGAGCGATGAAGCGATCGCGCTTATCTCCGGGGCGCCGCCGATCCGGGCGAAGAAGCTTCAATATTACCGCGACCGGAACTTCTCAGGCCGGCGGCTGCCGGCCGTCTCCGTCGCGGGTTCAAACGGCCGCTATCCCGATGCGCCGCCCGCGAAAGGCGACGATTGGACAGGGATCATCGCAGCGCCGGACAAGCGTCTCGATCAGCCCTGGTTCGACCTCGTCAAGGGCGCCGCGTCGGAGACTGAAGGCGGCCTCGCGCGGACGCCAGAACTCGATGCCGTCAAATCGGCGCCTGTCACCGCGACCGAGGACGATGAGTTCGCTCCGGATGAAAGTGACGACCTCGCTACCGCGCGGCTCATCAAGGAGATCGTTCGCGAAACGGCGCAGCGGGCGGCGACCATGGACCGCAGCATGCCAAGCCTGTTGCCGGGGATCTGACGCCATGTCGAAACCGCGCATCAATATCCATGTGACGCCGGAAGCCGATGCGCTGTTGCGGCGGGCGGTCCGGGACGGCGCGGCGAGCAAGGCCGCGCTGATCGACGCCGCGATCAAGCAATTGCTCGACAAAGAAGCGGACGAGCGCGCGCTGGCGCTCATCGCCCGGCGCCTCGACAAATTGACGAGAGCGATGGAGCGCGTCGCCGATGAGGGGATCGCCCAGACCGAAACGCTGGCGCTCTTCGTCCTCTATTATCTCTGCATCACGCCGCCGCTTGCCGAATCGGCGCGGGCCGCCGCCGAAGCCGTCGGGCGCAAACGCTTCGAGCATTTCATCGGCCAGGTCGGCGCGCGGCTTACGGGAAAGGAGCGCACCACCGATGCGATCCTCGCGACCATCGATCTCGTCCGACCGGGCGAACCCGAAAGCCAGGAGCGCGCAGCATGACACGCTTGCTCGATTCAGAGACCGCTCTTCGACGGGCGTCGATGCTGAAGACAGCGTTCGGTCCGGTGATCGGCGGCGCGCTTGACGATGCGAGCGTCATCGAGATCATGGTCAATCCGGACGGCGCGCTCTGGATCGAACGGCACGGGAAGGGCCGCGCCCGTGAAGACGTCGTGTTTCGCGGCGCCGATGTTGAGCGGATCATCCGCCTCGTCGCCAGCCATATCGGCTTTGATTGCGACAAGGCGCATCCGATCGTCTCGGCTGAACTCCCGTCCGGCGAGCGGTTCGAGGGCGTCCTGCCGCCGGTGGCGCCGGCGCCTTGCTTTGCGATTCGCAAACCGGCCGGCCGCGTCATATCCCTCGGTGAGTATGTCGATGCGGGCGTCATGACCGGCGCCGACGCGCTGATCCTCAAATCCGCGGTCGCGAAACGCCAGAACATTCTGATCGCCGGCGGCGCCTCCTCGGGCAAGACGACGCTCGCCAATGCGCTGCTCGCCGAAATCGCCGCGGCCGAAGAGCGGATCGTCATTCTTGAGGATACGCGCGAGCTTTTCTGCAACGCGCGCGACCTCGTGGCGCTCCGCACGTCGCCGACCGTCACCCTCGAGACGCTCGTCCGCTCGACCCTGCGCCTTCGGCCCGACCGCATCATCGTCGGCGAGGTGAGGGGCGGCGAGGCGCTCGATCTCCTCAAGGCCTGGAACACCGGGCACCCCGGCGGGATCGCGACGGTGCACGCGAATTCCGCGGCGTCGGCGCTGACGCGGCTTGAACAATTGATCGGCGAACGGACGAGAGAAATTCCCTGTCAGCTGATCGCCGCCGCTGTCGATCTCGTCGTCTTCATCAGCCGCGGGCCCCGGCGCGTTGAAGAAATCCTCCGCGTCGAGGGCCTCGACCACAACGGCTACCGGCTCGCCAAACCCAACTCTCTCGAACTCGTCGTCATCAATGAAGGAGCAACCTCATGATCTTCGCCCGTCTTCAGCGCCAGCTCATCATGCTCGGCCTTATCGCGCTCGGATTCTTCCTATTCGCGGCGCCCGCGCACGCCGCCGGGTCCGGCATGCCCTGGGAGGCGCCGCTCGCTTCGATTCTCGCCTCGATCGAAGGACCCGTTGCGCGGATCGTCGCCGTCATCATCATTATCATTACGGGCCTCTCGCTCGCCTTCGGCGACACCTCGGGCGGGTCTCGCCGGCTCATCCAGATCGTCTTCGGGCTTTCCGTCGCCTTCGCCGCGACGAGCTTCTTCCTCGCCTTCTTCTCCTTCGGCGGCGGCGCGCTGATCTGAGAGGTGTGACATGACCGACGGCTATTCGATCCCCATCCACCGCAGCCTCACCGAGCCGATCATGATGGCCGGCGCGCCGCGCGGGATTGCGATCCTCAACGGCACGATCGCGGCCGCCGTCGGCCTCGGGCTCCAGATGTGGGTCGCCGGCATCGTCTTGTTTCTCATCGGCCATGCGGGCGCGGTTTACGCGGCGAAGAAGGACCCGAAATTCGTCGAGGTCGGGGTGAGACACCTCAAGCACAAGGCGTATCTCTCATGCTGAATCTCCGCGAATATCAGCAGCGCCCCAAACGCCTTGCGGATTACCTCCCCTGGGCGGCGCTCGTCGCCCCGGGCGTCATCCTCAACAAGGATGGAAGCTTCCAGCGCACACTCCGCTATCGCGGCCCGGATTTGGAGAGCGCGAGCGCCGAAGAGCTCATCAGCTTCACCGCGCGGGTGAACAACGTGCTGAAGCGCTTCAGCTCGGGCTGGGCGCTCTTCTTTGAAGCCGATCGGCGTCCCGCCTCCGAGTATCCCACCAGCCAATGGCGGGACGGAGCCGCTTTTCTCGTCGATGAAGAACGCCGCGCGCATTTTGAAAGCGCAGGATGGCATTTCGAGAGCGCCTATCATCTCACCATCGCCTGGCTGCCGCCGATGGACCGGACGACCAAGGGCGAGGCGTTGTTTCTAACGCGTGAGAATGCGGCGGCGCCCGCGTCCTGGCGCGATCACCTCGACGCCTTCACCCTGGAAACCGATCGCGCCATCGATCTCCTCGCGGCGCTCTTGCCCGAGTGTCAGGCGCTCGACGATTCCGGGACGCTCGAATTCCTGCACGGAACGATCTCGACCAAACGCCATCCGGTCGGCGTTCCCGCTTCGCCGATGTTTTTGGACGCGCTTCTCGCCGATTGCGCCTTGACCGGCGGGCTCGAGCCGATGCTCGGCGCGCAGCATCTGCGCATCATCAGCGTTCAGGGTTTTCCGCCGGCGAGCGAGCCCGGTTTCCTCGACAGCCTCAACCGCCTTGGCTTTCCCTATCGCTGGACGACGCGTTTCATCGCGCTCGACAAGGCGATGGCGACGAGGGAACTCGCAAAATACCGCCGCCAATGGTTCGCCAAGCGGAAATCCATCGCCGCCATCATCAAGGAAACGCTCTTCAACGAGCAGAGCATCCTTGTCGATGCTGACGCCGACAACAAGGCCGCCGACGCCAATGCGGCGCTCCAGGAACTCGGGGCCGACGACGTTTCATTCGGCTACTTCACGGCAAGCGTCGTCGTCGCCGACGAAGACGCCGCCGCGGTCGACGCGATGGCGAAGGAAATCGAGCGCGTCCTCAACGGGCTCGGCTTCGTCACCATCCGCGAGAGCGTCAACGCGGTCGACGCCTGGCTTGGGTCCTTGCCGGGACAGCTCTACGCCAATATCCGCCAGCCGCTGATCCACACGCTGAACCTCGCGCACCTCGCCCCGCTATCGGCGGTCTGGGCGGGCGCGGCGTTGAACGATCATCTTGGCGGTCCGCCGCTCCTCGTCGCGACCACGCATGAGACGACGCCGTTCCGGCTCTCGACCCATATCGGCGATGTCGGTCATGCGCTGATCGTCGGCCCGACCGGCGCCGGAAAATCCGTTCTCCTCGCGCTGATGGCGCTGCAGTGCCGCCGCTATAAGGCCGCGCAAATTTTCGCCTTCGACAAGGGAAAATCGTTGCGCGCGGCCATCCTTGCGCTCGGCGGCGCGTTTCATGATCTCGGCGCAGCGGACGCGCCGGCGTTTCAGCCGCTGGCCGCGATCGACGGCGC
>JBGSNB010000466.1:0-10191 GCA_041739835.1 Parvularculaceae bacterium
GGCGAAAGAGGAAGGTTGCGGCGACATCGCCTTCGCCCTGCACCCAGGCCGAGCCGCGCCGTCCGTATCCGGATGTCTGGCGGAGCGCGATGACCCACAAGGGCCCCGCCTCGCCCTCCGCGGCGCGGCGCTTCGCCTCAAGACTGGTCGAATCGAGCTGATCGGAGATCTCAACGCGAGCGCCCGAGGCGAAGGGTTTGGTCATTTCCTAGAAGAGCGACGCGGCGGCGGCGCGCGCCGCGGCGACCAGCGGGCCGATGAAAATCAGCAGCACCGGGAAGATCAGCGCCGCCGACCCGAACGCCGTCAGCCCGAGGCGCGAGCCGACTTCCCGCTCGAACGCCGGCGCCGGATCGTTGAACCACATCAGCCAGATGATGCGAAGATAATAATAGGCGGAAACAACGCTCGTCACCGCACCGACAAGGGCGAGCCAGACGAGGTCCGCCTTGATCGCCGCCTCGAAGACAAAGAACTTGCCGAAGAAGCCGGCGGTCGGCGGCACCCCCGCCATCGAGAAGAGCAGCACCGTCAACGCCAGCGCGAGGCCGGGGTTGGTCTTGGTGAGGCCCGCGAGATCGTCGATCGCTTCCGTCATCCCGCCGCGACGACGCATCAGCAGGATGCAGGCAAAGGCCCCGACTGTCATCGCGAGATAGATCGCCATATAGATCAGCACCGAGCCGACGCCGTTCTCGGTGCCAACGGCGAGGCCGATCAGCGCAAAGCCCATATGGCCGATCGAGGAATAGGCCATCAGCCGCTTTATATTGGTCTGGACGATCGCCGAAAAGGCGCCGACCAGCATCGACGCCACGGCGAGAATGGCGATGATCGGGCGCCATTGATCGATGATGTCGGGAAACCCCGTCACCATCGTGCGCGCAAACAGCGCCATCGCCGCGAGCTTTGGCGCCGCCGCGAAAAACGCCGTTACTGGCGTCGGCGCGCCTTCATAGACATCCGGCGTCCACATGTGGAACGGCGCCGCCGACACCTTGAAGGCAAGCCCCGAAATCAGGAACACAAGCCCGATGACGAGTCCGACATTCTCGCGCCCGTCCGTCGCCGCGCGCGCGATTGCATCGAACTGGGTCGAGCCGGTGAAGCCGTAGACCAGCGACGCGCCGTACAAGAGCAGGCAGGATGACAGCGCGCCGAGCACGAAATATTTGAGGCCCGCCTCGGTCGAGCGGCGGCTGTCACGATTGAACGCCGCGAGAATATAAAGCGCGAGGCTCTGCGTTTCGACGCCCATATAGAGCGCAATCAGATCATTCGCCGACACCATCAGCGACATGCCGAGCGCCGCAAAGACGATCAGCACCGGGTATTCGAACCGGCCGAGCTGTTCGCCGGCGAGGTATTTGTCGGACATCAAGATCGCAAGCGCCGCCGCCGCCAGCACCAGGATCTTGGCGAAGGACGAAAAAGCGTCGATGCGAAAGGCGCCGCCGAATAGATCCTGCGCCGGCCCGCCATTCAGCGCGACGACGATCATCAGCGCCGCGAGCAGCAGCCCCATCGCCAATATCGAAATCACGCGGGAGGATTTGTCGCCGGCGAAGACGCCCCCAATCAGCAGCGCCATGCCGCCGATTGCGAGCAGGAGTTCGGGGATCGCCCAGAACAGCGTGTCCGCAAAACTCATCAGCGCGCTCCCCCGGCGGCGAGCGCCGCATCATAGCCGGACATCAAGATGTCGACGGAAGGCGCGAAGACGTCGAGCGCGGGCTTTGGATATACGCCGAGGATCAGCGCGAAGGCCAGCAGCGACACCAGCATGATCGCCTCGCGCCGGTCGACGTCGGCGATCGACGTCAGCGTCTGCTTGACGAGGTCGCCGTACATCACCTGGCGGTAGAGGCGCAGCGCATAAGCCGCCGAAAGTATGACGCCGAAAGCGGCGAAGAAGGCGATCCACGAATTCACCTTGAACGCGCCCGCCATGGTGAGGAATTCGCCGACAAATCCGGAGACGCCCGGCAGGCCGACATTGCCCATGGTGAAAAACAGGAACAGGAACGCATAAAACGGCATCCGGTGGACAAGTCCGCCATAGGCGGCGATTTCCCGCGTGTGGATGCGGTCATAGAGAACGCCGACGCACAGGAAGAGCGCGCCTGAAATGAAGCCGTGCGAGAGCATCTGGAATAGGCCGCCCTCGATCCCCTGCTCCGTGCCGGTGAAGATCCCCATCGTCACAAACCCCATATGGGCGACCGACGAATAGGCGATCAGCTTCTTCATGTCCTCCTGCGCCAGCGCGACGAGGGACGTGTAGATGATGGCGATGATCGAGAGCGCGAAAACGAAGGGCGCGAAATCGGCGCTCGCCAGCGGGAACATCGGCAGGGAGAAGCGCAGGAAACCATAGCCGCCCATTTTCAGCAGGATCGCCGCGAGAACGACCGAGCCCGCCGTCGGCGCCTGAACATGCGCGTCGGGCAGCCAGGTATGCACCGGCCACATCGGCATCTTCACCGCGAAGGATGCGAAGAACGCGAGCCAGAGCCATTTCTGCGCGCCTTCCGGGAATGCGGTTTTCTGCAGCGCCGGAATGTCGGTGGTGCCGGCGTAGCGCCACATCCAGAGGATCGCGACCAGCATCAGGACGGATCCGAGCAGCGTGAAGAGAAAGAACTTGATTGCGGCGTAGACCCGGCTCGGTATCGAAACGCCGCCAAAGGTCTTCGTTCCCTTCGAGCCCCAGACGCCGATGATCAGGAACATCGGGATAAGGCTGCCCTCAAAGAAGAGATAGAAGACGACGAGATCAAGCGCGCAGAAGACGCCGAGGATCAGCGTTTCCATGACGAGGAATGCGATCATGTATTCCGGAACGCGTTTCTCAATCGACTTCGACGCCGCGACGCAGATCGGCATGATGAAGGTCGTCAGCAGCACGAACAGGATCGAAATCCCGTCGACGCCCATCTTGTAGGAGATGCCGCCGCCGAGCCATGCGGCCTCTTCGACCAGCTGATAGCCGCCGAGCGCGCGGTCGTAATAGGCGAAATAAATGAACAGCGAGACGACGAAGACGCCGATAGCGAACAGCATCGCGACCCGCCGCGAGATCGCGTCGATCTGCGCGAGTTCCGCCGCGCCGATATCGCCATTCGCGTCGCGCTTCGCCATCATCTGGCGCAGCGCGATGCCGCAGGCGCCGATCAGCGGCATGAAGGTCAGCCAAGACAGCCAGGGCTGCGCCGCGAGGCTCTCGGTGATCAGCTCGTTCACTGTCCGCCCCCCATCCTGACGATGATGAAGGTGATGAGCGCGGCGATGCCGATCAGCATGATGAAGGCGTAGTGATACATGTAGCCGGACTGCACCTTGACGATGCGCTTCGAGCCCGCCGCGACGGCGCTGGCGATGCCGTCCGGGCCGACGCCGTCGATGGTCTTGCCGTCGCCGTCAAGCCAGAGAAAGCGGCCGAGCTTCAAGGCCGGCTTCACGAAGAGGAAGTCGTAGATCTCGTCGAAATACCATTTGTTCTTGAGGAAGCCATAGATCATGCCGCCCGGCCGCAAGAGCCCCGGACGGAACGGATTGTCGCCGCGATATTGCCAGAGCGCCGCGAGCGTTCCGGCGAGCATCGCGAGAAACGGCGCCCAGATCACCCAAGCCGGGAAGTCGTGATGGCCGCCGCCATGCGCAGCTTCCGCCGATTCCGCGGCATGTTCTTCGCCAAGCGACGGCGCAGGCGCATCATGCTCTGCATGCGCGGCGCCTTGCGCCGGCGCATGATCCGCCGCCGAATAGAGCGCGCCGTTCCAGAATTTCGCAGCGTTTGGTCCGACGAAATCCTTGTAGAAGGCCATGCCGGCGAACAAGGCGCCGATCGCCAGAATGACGAGCGGCGCGTGCATCGTGCTCGGCACGTCGTGCGGATGCTTGCGCACCTCCTCCGGCACGCGGGTCGGCCCGTAGAAGGTGAGCATGATGAGGCGCCAAGAGTAAAACGCCGTGAACACCGCCGCAACGAGGCCGAGCGCAAAGGCGAAATAGCCGAACGCCTTGCCCGCCTCGCCGGCGGCGTAGGCGCTTTCGAGGATCATGTCCTTCGACACGAACCCCGCCGTGCCGATCGGCATGTCGCCGATCTTGACGCCAGGAATGCCGACGCCGGTGATGGCGACCGTGCCGATCAGCATCAGGATATGCGTCAGCGGCAGCAGCGTCCGGACGCCGCCCATTTTCTTGATGTCCTGCTCATGATGGAGGCCGTGAATGACGGCGCCCGAACCGAGGAAGAGCAGCGCCTTGAAGAAGGCGTGCGTGAAGAGATGAAACATCGCCGCGCCATAGGCGCCGACGCCGGCCGCGAAGAACATGTAGCCGAGCTGCGAGCAGGTCGAATAGGCGACGATCTTCTTGATGTCGTCCTGAAGAAGGCCGACCGTCGCCGCAAAAAACGCCGTCACCGCGCCGGTCAGCGTCACCAGCGCCGCCGCATCCGGCGCGTATTCGTAGAAGACCGAGCACCGGCAGACGAGGAAGACGCCGGCGGTGACCATGGTCGCGGCGTGAATGAGCGCCGACACCGGCGTCGGGCCCTCCATCGCATCCGGCAGCCAGGTGTGCAGCAGGAATTGCGCGGACTTTCCCATCGCGCCGATGAACAAGAGGACCGACATCACGGTCAGCGCATGAAAATCCCAATTGAGAAATGTGATCGTCAATTCCCGGATCGGCGCGCCGGCGACGGCGCCCCACGGCGTGACGACCGCGTTCGACGCGACGGCGCCGAAGACTTCGTCGAACCGGACCGAGCCGAAGACGTAGAAGACGCAGAAAATGCCGAGCGCGAAGCCGAAATCGCCGACGCGGTTGACGACGAACGCCTTGATCGCCGCGTCATTCGCGGACTTCTTCTTGAACCAGAAACCGATCAGCAAATAGGACGCAAGGCCGACGCCCTCCCAGCCGAAGAAGAGCTGCAGGAAATTGTCGGCCGTCACCAGCGACAGCATCGCGAAGGTGAAGAGCGACAGATACGCGAAGAAGCGCGGACGTCCCTCGTCTTCATGCATATAGCCGATCGAATAGGCGTGCACGAGGAACGACACCGAATTGACGACGACGAGCATCACGGCGGAGAGCGTGTCGAGCCGGACCGCCCAGTCCGCGTAAAAATCTCCCGAGGAGAACCAGGTGAAGAGAGAGATGGTGCGCGCATTTCCGCCGATCGCGACGTCGAAAAACAGCGCCCATGCCTGCAGGCAGGCGACGCCGACGAGCGCCGTCGTCGCAATCTCCGCCGCGCGCGGCCCGGCGATGCGGCCGAGCGGCATCGCGAGCAACGCGCCAAAGAGCGGCAGCAGAACGACAAACGGCTCCATCAGCGCGTTCCTAATTCTTCATCAGATTGGCGTCATCGACGGCGATATCGCCGCGATTGCGAAAGAAAGCGACCAGAATGGCGAGGCCGACAGCGGCTTCCGCCGCCGCGACTGTCAGCACCATGAAGGCGAAGACCTGCCCGACGAGATCGCCGAGAAACTGCGAGAAGGCGACGAGATTGATGTTGACCGCCAGCAGCATCAGCTCGATCGACATCAAGATGATGATAACATTCTTGCGGTTGACGAAAATGCCCGCCATGCCGATTGCGAACAGCACGGCGGCGACGCTGAGATAATGGCCAAGACCGATCATCGCCTCAAATCCCCTGGCCTGTTTTGACTTTTTTGAGTTCGACGCTGGCGCTGCGCTTGCGGTTGATCTGCGTCGCCGCGTCCTGCTTTCGAACGCCCTCGCGCGTCCGGAATGTGAGGACAATCGCGCCGATCATCGCGATCAGCAGGATCATGCCGGCGATCTGAAAATAATGGACGTAGTCGGTGTAGAGGACGAGGCCGAGCCCTTCGATATTCGACGGTGCGCCGGGCGCCGCCAGCGGCGAGCCCAGGGTCGCCAGCGGATGCGCTGCCGCCATCACCGCGTCGGACGGCATCGACCGCGCGGCGAAGGCGAGGATCAGTTCGACGACGACAATGCCGGCGATCGCGACGCCGATCGGCAGATATTGCAGGAACCCCTGCTTCATTTCGACGAAATCGACGTCGAGCATCATCACGACGAACAAGAACAGAACCGCGACCGCGCCGACATAAACGACGACCAGCAGCATCGCGAGATATTCAGCGCCGATCAGCACGAACAAACCGGCCGCCGAAATAAAGGCGAGGATCAGGAACAGCACCGAGTGAACGGGGTTTCGCGACGCGATGACCATCAGGCCGGAGGCGACGGCGGACAGCGCAAAGACCCAGAAGGCGAAGGCGGCGAGCGTCATGCAGACTCTTCTGGCGACCTTGGGCGCTGGCGGCCCGGCCGCCGGGCAGGCGACGGGTTGAACGGATGCGCGCCCGGAAACAAGGATTTGCCGCCGGATACGCCCTTTTGAAGTGCGGCGGGTTTTAGACCGCGCCGTCCGGCTTTGCAAAGGGAGATGCCGCAGCGCGGAAAAGCCGGTCCGGCGCAGGGTTTTCCACAAGATTCGGGCGCCGCCGCCGTCCGAATGCGCTATTATCCGCGCAACCGATAAGGAATCCGGCATGAACGAACGCAGCTATTATCTTGGCACCCATGATGTCGAGGCGTGGCGGCTCGGCGTGCAGCACCGGGTCTGGAGGGCGAGGACGCTGGACGTCTGGCGGCGGGCCGGAATTACCGATGGATCGACCGTCATCGACGCCGGCGCGGGGCCCGGCCATGCGACGCTTGACCTTGCCGAAATCGTCGGCCCGGCGGGCCGGGTGCACGCGCTCGACCGCTCCGACAATTTCAGGAGCGCGATCGAGGCCGGCGCCCGCGCCCGCGGGCTCGCCAATGTGACGCTCCACAATGTCGATCTGATGCTCGATGCGATTCCGGCCTCGGGCGTCGACGCCGTGTTCATCCGGTGGGTCTTCATTTTCATCGCCGATCCCGTCGCCGTGCTGAAGAAGCTCGCCGGCGCCTTGAAGCCCGGCGGCAGGTTCATCTGCCATGACTATTACGACTGGGGCGTCATGCGGTGGACGCCGCGCCGCCCGAAGCTGGAGGAATTCGTCGAGACCGCGATCCGCGACTGGCACGCGAACGCCGGCAATATCAATGTCGCGCGGACGATCCTCCCTGCCCTTGACGACGCCGGATTGAAAGTCGTCGAAGCGAACCCGATCGTCTTCACGACAAGCCCCGCCGACTTCACCTGGCAGTGGCCGAAGACTTTCATCGTTCCGCACGCAAGGCGCCTCGCCGAACGCGGGGTCGTTTCAAGTCAGTGGGCGGACGAAGTCGAGCGAGAATGGGCGGAGGCCGAAGCCGATCCGCGAACGATCATGACGACGCCGCTGTTGATGGAGATCGTGGCGGAGCGCGTTTAGAGGCGAGCTGAAGGCTCGGGTCCGACCCGATACAGATCGTGAGCCGCCTGAAACTCGCCGTCAATTTGTTGGCGCGAAATTCCCCTTCAGGCTATTCTCCGCAGCCTGAAGCCGAATATCGGCACACCGCGAAAAGGAGACTTGCTCCATGTCACGTCGCTCTTGTCTTACTTCCTCCTTCCTCATTGCCGCCATCCTCGCCTTACTCTGGGCGCCGCATCCGACACTTGCAAAGCCGGACGAACAGCAACCGAGCGAGGCGACGACAGACGGTCCGGATGTCGCGTCAGACGAGGTCACCCGTAAGGGCGTACCGAGAACGGAGCCCGGCTGCATCCGCGCGTGTAAGGGTGAACAAAAGGGCGCACAGGAAGCAAGAACGGCCGCAACGCCGCCGGACGAACCGTCGCAGCAATCCGCTCCTGACCCGGACTGACTTAGCGGCTGGTTTGCAAGAGGTTCCCCGCCGTTTGCGGCTACACTTTCCTCACCGATACGGCGCGTCCAACTCCAAATTCTTCGCGATCTCGCGTTCCCAGCGGTCGCCGTTCGCGAGGAGTTTCGCCTTGTCGTAGAAAAGCTCCTCGCGGGTCTCCGTCGCGAATTCGAAATTTGGGCCTTCGACGATGGCGTCGACAGGGCATGCTTCCTCGCAAAAGCCGCAATAGATGCATTTCGTCATGTCGATGTCATAGCGCGTCGTTCGGCGCGATCCGTCGTCGCGGGGTTCGGCTTCGATGGTGATCGCCTGCGCCGGGCAGATCGCCTCGCAGAGCTTGCAGGCGATGCAGCGCTCCTCGCCATTCGCATAGCGGCGCAGCGCGTGCTCCCCGCGAAAGCGCGGCGATAGCGGTCCCTTCTCGAACGGGTAGTTGATCGTCGCCTTCGGGCGGAAATAATACTTCATCGCGAGGAAAAACGCCCCGACGAAGTCCTTGAGCAGGAAGCCGTTCAGCGCTTGGACAATGCGCGACATCTCTTACGATCTCCAGCTCTGGAAATAGGCGGCGAGGTCCGGCGATGCAAGCTGCACGCCCGCGACCAGCACCACCCAGACGAGCGACAGCGGCAGGAAGATCTTCCAGCCGATCCGCATCAGCTGGTCATAGCGGTAGCGTGGCACGATCGCCTTCACCATCGCGAACATAAAGAAGAAGAAGAACGTCTTCAGCATGAACCAGAAAACCGGGATGCTCTCCAGCGGCGCCCACGGGATCGGCGAATGCCAGCCGCCGAAAAACAGCAGGGTCAGCATCGCGCACATGAGGACGATGTTGGCGAGCTCGCCGATCATGAACATCAGGAACAGCGTCGAGGAATATTCGACCTGATAGCCGGCGACGAGCTCCGATTCCGCCTCCGGCAGGTCGAAGGGCGGCCGGTTTGTCTCGGCAAGCGCCGAGATGAAGAAGACGACGAACATCGGAAAGAGCGGAATGAAGTTCCAGTTCCAGAAACCGCCGCCGCCGCGCGCCTGCGCCTCGACGATGTCGGAAAGATTGAGCGAGCCGACCAGCAGCAGCACGGTGATGATGACGAAGCCGATCGAGACTTCGTAGGAAACCATCTGCGCCGCCGACCTCAGTGAGCCGAGAAACGGGTATTTCGAATTCGACGCCCAGCCGCCGATGATGATGCCGTAAACCCCGAGCGAGGAAATTGCGAATAGATAGAGGATGCCGACATTGATGTCGGCGCCGACCATGCCGGGACCGACCGGAATGACTGCCCAGCTGACCAGGGCCAGCACAAAGGTGATGATCGGCGCCAGAAGGAACAGCGCCTTGTTCGCGCCCGCCGGGATGACGATTTCCTTGAACACGAATTTGAAGAGGTCCGCGAAAGACTGCAGGAGGCCGAACGGCCCGACGACGTTGGGGCCCTTCCTCATCTGCACCGCCGCCCAGACCTTGCGGTCGAAATACATCAGGAACGCCTGCGCCAGCAGCAGGGCGACAATCAGCGCCAGCGCCTGCAGGGTCGTCGGCACAAGCCACCACAGCCAGCCCTGATCGGTCGGCCGCGAGGTGAGGAAAGTCCAGATCTGGTCCATGGCCCGGCGTCATAATGCGGTTGCGGGCGCGAGGGAAGGCGTGGGAGGGTTCGAGCCATGACGATCCGCCTGAAGCGCGTCTATGACCCGCCCGCGAAACCCGACGGCCTACGCATTCTTGTCGAGCGGCTGTGGCCGCGCGGGATGACCAGGGAAGCCGCTGCGGTCGACCGATGGCTCAAAGAAGTCGCGCCCTCGCCCGCCCTACGCCAGTGGTACGGCCGCGACCCCGCCAAATGGCCTGAATTCCAGCGCCGCTATCGGGCGGAGCTCGCCGCCAACGCCGACGAGGTCGAAAAATTGCGCGCAGCCTGCGCAAAAGGCGCGGTCACTTTCGTCTACGCCGCGAAGGACGAGGCGCGCAACAGCGCCGCCGTCCTCAAAGCCTATCTCGAAGCGCTTTGAGCGTTGGCTGTCGAGGCTATTTCACGCTGATGCGGCCGAGCGGGCTCGACTGCGATTTCGAAACCTCGGCGGGCGAGCCCAAGATCTCGATCTTGCCGATGCCGGCGATCTCGGCGTCGACCCGTTCCGACGCGTAGACCTTGGCCTCGCCGACGCCGGAGACCTCGACGACGACCGTGCGGCACTGCAGGTCTTCGGCGTCAAGTTCGCCGACGCCGGAGACATCGGCGTCGAGCGTATCGCAGCGGCCCGACAATTCGAGCTCGCCGACGCCGGAAATATCCGCCTCGAACGTATCGGCGTCGATCCCCGCGACGGCGCCGTCAACGACGCCGGCGGCGTCGATCGCGCGGA
>JBGSNB010000500.1:0-6303 GCA_041739835.1 Parvularculaceae bacterium
TCGCCTTGCCGCGCGGGACGGCAAGGCTGTGAGCCCGGCGGGCGAGTTCTTCGATGTCTTCCGCGGCGGCCGACCGGAACAGCGGGGCGCCCGCGATCAGCCGCGCGAGATAGGCCCGGTCGGCCTGGTTTGGGGGCTGCGCCAAGGCGTCCTCCGGTGAGAAACCGACCTTTAGCAGGTTTTCTCCGGCGGCGAGAAATCCGCAGCGTTTCACGGGTAAGCCCTTGAGCCGGGCCAGAAACAAGGAAACGGCCGGATTGCTCCGACCGTTCCCCATCTCCCCCAGGCTCGGGCGCATGTGACCATGACCCCGGGTCTCCCCCGGACGACGACGCTTCGGGCGTCAGAAGGGGCGGCAAGGAAGGCGCGTCGTCCGCAGGGAAAAGCTAGGACGGCTTCGCGCGCGCCCTTGTGACGTTGATCACTCGCCCTGTCGATTGGGCGGCGGCCGGCATCCCGGAGGAACTGCGCCCCAAGCTGCCGGCGACAACGCCGCTGTGCTAGGGGCGAGGCTTGCTTGCAACGAGGACCGAAATGACTGTGCAATCGGTCGGCGGCGTCGATATCGCGTTTGAATGGGACGGGCCGAAGGACGGCGCGGTCGCGCTCCTCATCATGGGTCTTGCCCAGCAGCTGGTGTTCTGGCCGGAGGACTTCGTCGAGGCGCTGAACCGCGCCGGCTACCGCACGCTCCGCTTTGACAATCGCGACATCGGGAAGTCGCACAAATTCGACGGCGTGCGCGCGCCCCATCCGCTGCTGCAGATTCCGGCGCGGCTCGCCGGGCTGAAGGGCTTTGCGCCGTATTCGCTCGAAGACATGGCGAAGGACGCGGTCGGATTGCTCGACGCGCTGAAGGTCAGCGAGGCGCATGTCGTCGGCGTCTCGATGGGCGGCATGATCGCGCAGGTGATGGCGGCGAAGGCGCCCGGCCGCATCAAATCGCTGTCGATCATCATGTCGTCGACCAACAATCCGAGACTGCCGCGCGCGAAGGCGGAAATCACGCGGGCGCTGCTCGCGCCGCCGATGAAGACCGCGACAAAGGAAGCCGCGCTGGAGCGCGCGATGTATTTGTGGGGCCTCATCGGCACCAGGAATTCGGGCGCGACGACCGAGGAATTGAAAGCGCGCCTTGCCGCCGCTTATGACCGCAGTCACTATCCGGCGGGCCCGCGCCGGCAGCTCGCGGCGATCATCGAGACCGGCGATCTGCGCCAGAAATTCACGCGCAAGATCGCCGCGCCGACACTCGTCATCCACGGCGCCGACGACCCACTCGCGCCGCCGGCGGGCGGCGTCGATGTCTTCAGGAACATCAAGGGCGCGCGCCTCGAGATCATCGAAGGCATGGGCCACGACATTCCGAAAAAATTCCGGCCGAGGATCGCGACTATGATCGTCGATCACATGAGCGCGCATGCATGAGCCGGCTGCCGCGCTAGCCCAGATATCCGTTCTTTTTCAGATGCTCCACAATCGCGGCCGCGGCATCCGCCGCCGGCGTCTTTGAGGTGTCGAGCGTGATTTCCGCATTCTCCGGCGCTTCGTAATCGCTGTCGATGCCGGTGAAATTCTTGATCTCGCCGCGCCGCGCCTTGGCGTAAAGGCCCTTGACGTCGCGCTTCTCGCAGACGGCGAGGGGCGTTGCGACGAAGACCTCGATGAATTCGCCATCGGCGAGCATCTCGCGCGCCATCCGCCGCTCGCTCTGGAAAGGCGAGATGAACGAGACGAGAACAATCAGCCCGGCGTCGACCATCAGCTTCGCCGTCTCCGAAACCCGGCGGATGTTCTCGACGCGGTCGGCGTCGGTGAAGCCGAGATCCTTGTTGAGGCCGTGGCGCACATTGTCGCCGTCGAGCGTGTAGGTGTGGCGGCCGAGGTCGCACAGGCGCTTTTCAACGAGATTGGCGACCGTCGACTTGCCGGCGCCCGACAGGCCCGTGAACCACAGGACGCAGGGCCGCTGGTGCTTGGCCTTGGCGCGCGCGGCCTTGTTGACGTCGAGATCCTGCCAGTGGACGTTCTGTGCGCGGCGGAGCGAAAAGTCGATCATGCCGACGCCGACGGTGTTGTTGGTGCGGCGGTCGATGATGATGAACGATCCCGTCTCGCGATTTTGCGCATAAGGGTCGAACGCGATCGGCGCGGACGTCGTCACATTGCAAAAGCCGACTTCGTTCAGCTCCAGCGTCTTGCCCGACATGTGCTCGAGCGTGTTGACGTTGACCTTGTGCTTCAGGTCGCTGATCGATCCCGCCAGCAGGCGGTTCGCGGTCTTGAAGAGATATTGCCGGCCGGGGATCATTTCCTCGTCATGCATCCAGATCACATGTGCGGCGAACTGGTCCGTCTGTTCGGCGGGCGCGTTGCTGGCGCAGATGATGTCGCCTCTGCTGATGTCGATCTCGTCGGCGAGCGTCAGCGTCACCGCCTGATGCGGGCCGGCGGCGGGAAGATCGCCGTCCTTCGTCACGATGCGCCTGACGGTCGAGCGCTTTCCCGACGGCGCGACGACGATTTCATCGCCGGGGCGCACGGTTCCCGACGCAATCGTGCCGGAAAATCCGCGGAAATCGAGATTGGGGCGATTGACCCATTGGACAGGCAGGCGGAACGCCTCGCCGGAGGCGTCCTTTTCGACATCGACGGTTTCAAGATAGGGCAGCAATGCAGGCCCCTGATGCCAGGGCGTGTTCTGGCTCTTGGTCAGGATATTGTCGCCTTCCAGCGCCGAAATCGGGATCGCCACGATTGACGCGAAGCCGAGCTTTTCCGCGAAGGCGCGATAGTCGGTCTCGATCCTTTCGAACGCCGCGCGCGAATAATCAACAAGATCCATCTTGTTGATGGCGACGACGATGTGGCGGATGCCGAGCAGCGCGCAGATATAGGAATGCCGGCGCGTCTGTTTCAAGACGCCCTGGCGCCCGTCGATCAGGATGATCGCGACATCCGCGGTCGAAGCGCCGGTCGCCATGTTGCGCGTGTATTGCTCGTGGCCGGGCGTGTCGGCGACGATGAATTTTCGCTTTTCGGTTGAAAAGAAGCGATAGGCGACGTCGATGGTGATGCCCTGTTCGCGTTCCGCGGCGAGACCGTCGACGAGGAGGGCGAAGTCGATCTTCTCGCCCTGCGTGCCAAATTTGCGGCTGTCGCTCTCAAGCGAGGCGATCTGGTCTTCGTAAAGGAGCTTGGTGTCGTAGAGGAGCCGGCCGATCAGCGTCGACTTGCCGTCATCGACGCTGCCGCAAGTGATGAAGCGCAGCATCGACTTTTTCTCGTGCGCGTCGAGATAGGCGAGGATGTCTTCGGAAGCGAGCGCGGTTGCATGGGTCATTGTTTTTCAGACCGATCCAATATGGAGAGCGCTCGTTCAAAAAAGAGCGGTTTCGGCATCATGTTCGGGTCGAATTGCGCCGATTCAAGAATAGTCTTGATCTGCGAATCCTCTTTCAAATGCCTCGGGTATCGTGCGCAATACCAAACGTAGAAAACCCCCATGCTCGGCGTAATGAATCTTCTAACGTGGCGAAAGGCTTGGATCGCCATGAAAATGTAGAAATCCACCCCAGCGACACTCACCTCGATTAGCCGAAAGGGGTCGCGGTCTCCATCGGCGTGACGCAATTGATCATACGTCCGGCGGAAGAGATTCCCGGCCTTCGACTGATGTTCTCCCTCAACGTACAAATTGATCAGTGAGCGTATTGAAAAGGCGTCAACGCAAATCAGACCGTCTTGCGGTTGAACGTCCGATAGAACGCGCTCGGCTGCTCCGGCGAGAGTAAGCGCCGAAACGAGATCATCCCAAAGGAAGTACGCCTTGATCGCTGCGTCGATCTGCGCCTCGGTCGCATTGAGGCGATTAAATGTCAGCCGTGGTCCGGCCGGTCCATCATATTGATCGTGCGTGGACTCGATCATTTCATCTTCGGGCGCATCAATGTCCGTCGCCGCGCTAATCATTATTCGATTCATCGCAGCGCGCTCCCTGCTCCCCCGTTTGCGCTGCGGATCAGTCGCCGCCGCGATTGAAGTAAACCGGCTCGTCCGCGTCCACCCTCTCCCCCGTCTTCGGGGGAGAGGGCAGGGTGAGGGGGTCTCTCCGCGAGAGCGCTGCTTGTGGCTGGCGCCCCCCTCATCCGGCGCTGCGCGCCACCTTCTCCCCCCAAGAGGGGAGAGAAGGAAGGAAGAGGCGGGCGCAAATTGAGGTACATCAGAAATACCCCTCCTGCTTCTTCTTTTCCATCGACGCCGACTGGTCGTGGTCGATGACGCGGCCTTGCCGTTCCGAAGAGGTCGAAACGAGCATTTCCTGGATGACTTCGGGCAGGGTCGTCGCCTTGGAGCGCACCGCGCCGGTCAGCGGATAGCAGCCGAGCGTGCGGAAACGGACGATTTCCATTTTCGGCTTTTCGCCGCTCCTGAGCGGCATCCTGTCGTCATCGACCATGATGAGCGCGCCGTCGCGGTCGACGACCGGGCGTTCCTTGGCGAAATAGAGCGACGGGATCGGAATGTTTTCGCGATAGAGATCTTGCCAGATATCGAGTTCGGTCCAGTTCGAGTTCGGGAAAACGCGGATCGACTCGCCCTTGTGGATCCTGGTGTTGTAGATCGACCAAAGCTCCGGGCGCTGGTTTTTCGGGTCCCAGCGATGCTGCGCGGAACGGAACGAGAAGATGCGTTCCTTCGCGCGCGACTTTTCCTCGTCGCGGCGGGCGCCGCCGAAGGCGACGTCGAACTTGTATTTGTCGAGCGCCTGTTTCAGCGATTGCGTCTTCATCACGTCGGTGTGAATCGCCGAGCCGTGGGTGAAAGGGCCGACGCCCTGCTTCAATCCGTCTTCGTTCACATGCACGATGAGATCGAATCCAAGCTCCTTCGCGATGCGGTCGCGATGCTTGTACATGTCCTTGAACTTCCACGTCGTATCGACATGCATCAGCGGGAAGGGCGGGCGCGACGGGTGAAACGCCTTCGCCGCGAGATGCAGCATTACCGACGAGTCCTTCCCGATCGAATAGAGCATGACCGGGTTTTCCGCTTCCGCCGCGACTTCCCGCATGATGTGGATCGCCTCGGCCTCAAGCCGGTCGAGATGCGACATTGTCGATCGGCCGGGGGCCCCGTCCTGGCGCCCCGGACCTGCGTAGAATTTCTTTTCAAGATCGCGGGGCATCGCGCCGCGGTCGGGATTTTCGCCGCGCTCCAGCGCGTCGAGCCGGGCGAAGGCCGCATCGAGCGTCCGGACCGTCAGCTGGCCGCCGGCCTTCAGCCGCGAGAGGCCCTTGCCGTCATTCAGCAGCTTGCGCGACACGGTCGACAGCGACAGCTGTTCACGCTCGGCGAGGCGTTCGGCGCGGCTCATCAGATCAGCAATCGACGGCATATTCCCACGAATCCCACGACTATTTCGCCAAGATTACTGCATCCCACGATTATTGTCAAGTGGGAACATGGGCAAATCGACATTAGCAAGTCATTTCCCATATTCTTAGAGCACTATATCGTGGGAATGTCGCCGGCCTGCGGCGATTTGGACCTTGCATGTTTGACAGTAGTTTCCGATATTTCTGTCATGACAGAATTAACCGAAAATCCCCTCGCTCTCACCCCCGCGATCCAGCGGTTCATCCTGCATTGGGGCGACATGGGCCAGACCTGGGGCGTCAACCGGTCGGTCGCGCAGATTCATGCGCTGCTGTTCGTCGCCGGCCGTCCCATGAACGCCGAGGAAATCGCCGACGCGCTTTTGATCGCGCGCTCCAACGTCTCGACATCGATCCGCGACCTGACGAGCTGGGGGCTGGTGCGCCGCGCGCCGGTGCTCGGCGACCGCCGCGACTTTTACGAGGCGGAGGGCGATGTCTGGGAAATGGCGTCGAAGATCGTCGCCATCCGCAAGGCGCGCGAGATTGATCCGATTACGGAGGATTTGAAGCTCTTTCTCGCCGACGCCGCGCGCGACGCGACGACCGCGCCTGTCGCCGTCGAGCGGCTGACGGAGCTGAGCGCGCTCATTGATCTGTTGAACGCGTGGTACGAGCAGATGAACCGCGTCCCGAAAGCGAAATTGCTGCCGCTCATCCGGCTGGGCTCGAAGGCGGTGGATTTGTTGGGACCTTTTCTGGGAAAGAAGCCGTAGGGCGGAGGCAATCCGCCGACTCTCTCATTGCGGCGCAGCTCGGCGGATTGCATCCGCCTTACGAAGGAGACTCTGATGGCCCATGCAGAACTTCTTGAACTGAGCCGCCGGCAGCCGCGCCGCGAGGTCGCCGCGACCGACGGCGCGGC
>JBGSNB010000511.1:0-6475 GCA_041739835.1 Parvularculaceae bacterium
ACGTCGCGGCGATTGCGGCGGCGCTGCCGCCGGCAAGCGGGACGGAGACGGTCTGCCACTCTCCCGGCTGCGTCAGCAGGCGGTGAAGGATGAACTCCTCGCCGGACGGCGCGATATAGACGACGTCGGCGTCGATCGCCGCATTCGTCCGTACCGTGAATGATAATTTCGCCGCATCGAGCAAGGCGGCGGCTTTCTCGCCGAACGGATGAAGGACGAGCCCCGCCTTGTGCTCGACGGCGCCGTAATTGTTCCAGGCGCGCGTCATGCGTCCATCGATCTCGGCGACCGGACCCCAGGGCGAATGCGGCATCAACTGCGCGCCAAAAAGGTCGCCGAGGCCTGCCGCCTTCATCTGCTCGTCGAAAATCGGCAGCGCGTAGGTGTCGCCGCCGGGAAGCGTCAGCGTCATCTCGGCGAAATACGCGGGCGAGGCCGCCGGCGCGTTGTCGCGCGCCCTGATTTCAATGAACGCCGGCAGCGTGGTCGACCGACCCAACGCATGGCGACGGAATTCGAGCGCCAGCTTCTGCTTTTGACGCGCGTCTTCCTGGATGCGAATTGAATCTTCATAGAGCTTCAGCATGGCGGTCGCCTCGCCGTCGCCCTTGACGCGCCCCTGATCGATCCAGATGACGCGCGGGCACAGCTTCGCCGCGGAATAGACGTCGTGGCTGACGAGGAGGAGCGTCGTATTGTTCGCGGCGCAGAGTTCTCGAATGCGCTCGAACGACTTGTTCTGGAAATAGGCGTCGCCGACGCCGAGAACCTCGTCGATCACGAGGAGATCGGGCTCCAGCGCGGTCGAGACCGCGAACATCAGCCGCGCCTGCATGCCGGTCGAATAGGTCTTCAGCGGCTGGTCGATATATTCCTCAAGCTCGGCGAAGGCGATCGCGTCGTCGACGAGCGCGTCCGCCTTCTTGCCGGCGAATCCCATATGCGCAAGGAAGGAATAGGCGTTGTCGCGCCCGCTGAAGTCCGGATGGAATCCGGCGCCGAGCGAGAGCAGCGCATGGCTCTTGCCGCGCACCTCGAGTTTTCCCGAGGTCGGCTCGATGGCGCGCGTCACGAGCTTCAGGAGCGTCGACTTGCCGGCGCCGTTGCGGCCGATGATCGCGACTTTCTCGCCGCGGCGGATTTCAAGATCGACGCCCCGGAGCGCGTGATGGACCTTGGCGGGATCGAACGCCTGATCCGGCTTCGGTTTGCGAAAGAGGCTGAACAGCCTTTCATGCGGCTTGTCATAGAGCCGATAGGTCTTGGTCAGCTTCTCCGCGCGGATGATGAACTCGTCACTCATGATCGACGATATACGCCTTGAAGCGGTTGAAGAAGGCATGCCCGCTCCAGAGCATGGCGGCGGCGATGGCGGCCGCGACGCCAAGTGCGCCGACGTCGAGCGGCTGGCGCGCCAGCTAGACGCCGCGGAACATGCCGATGAGGTAGCTGACCGGGTTCATCTGAATGACGAGCTTCGCCGATTCCGGCACAAGTTCGGGCGGAAAGGCGATCGGCGAAATGAACAGCAGAAAAATCAGGATGATGTTGATGCCGTTCTGAAGATCAGGCAGCAGCCCGCCGAGCGCGGCAAGGTGAAAGGCAAGACCCAGCAGGAAAACGAACTCGATCGCCAGAATGACGGGGAGGAAAGCGAGCTTCGCCGAGAGATTGCCGTCAATCGCCGACAACAGGAGCAGGATCGCAAGGCCCGGAATCTGCGCGATCATCGCCATCAGCGCGACGCGCGCCGGGATCAGCTGCACCGGCAACATCACGTTTCGGATGAGATGCGCATTCTGGCGAATGACGCCCGTCGCCTGTCCTGCGCACTCCATCAGCGCAAGATAGGGCACGAGCCCGCAAAAGATGAAAACGACATAGGAGAATTCGCCGAGGTCGGGATAACGGACCTTGAACACGACCATGTACAAGAACATGTACATGCCGAGAAACAGGGAGGGATAAAGGACGAGCCAGACGGGCCCGAGAAACGTCCCCGCATAGCGCTTCCGGAGCTCGATCCACGCCGTCGCGAAGAGCACGCGGAGATTGCGCTCCAGCGCCGGATTGCGATCTGGCGATAGAATTTCGAGCGCCATCTTGTCAGCGTCTCCCTTCAGGATGGCGCGCGGGTCGCATCTCAGCGGGCCTCCGATTTTCGCACGTCAAAGCGCCAGCTTGCGTCGCCGACGGCTACGCCGCGGCGTTCGAGACGCAACGCTTTCGTCGGCTCGCGCACGCCGTAAGACGGCGAGAACCAGGTCTCGTCGAGGCGCGCCGACAAGGCCGGGTCCGACCAGGAAAGCGACCATGCGCCGCCGCCCGCGCGCAGGGCGACGTTCTGTGCGCCAAGGCTGGCTTCCACCTCGGGGTGGAAATGAAAACTCCAAACGAGATCGTGCGCGCCCTCGCCCGCCAGCCTGTCCTCGATGTCGAGCGCGCCGGATCGCCGGTCGTGGCTGAACCGGCGACGGTGAGTGACGGGCCGCTCCAGCCGCTCATAGCCGCGATGCAGGCCCTCATAGGCGACGACGCCGTCCTTTTCCTCAAACAACAGGTGTTCGGGATTTGCTTTCTCGAACATCCGGAACAGCCATTCCGGGTTGAATTCGTTCTGCTCGACGCCGTCGACGACAAGCGTGTTGTGATAGGCGGTCGAGCGGAACAGGTTCCGCGCCGCAAAGTCGCTCGTATAGACATAAGAACCGGGGTCGACGATCAGCGGCGTCCCTTCGTCGTGATATTCGAAGGAGAGCTGCTCATTGTGTTTGTGATTGCCGAAACCCTTGGTGCCGACGATCGAATTCGTCACCAGCAGATAGCGCCCATGCTCGCGCGTGCGGCTGATCGCGGCGCCGGCCTCCGGATAGAGCTTGACGTTGTCAGGCGGCGCAGAATGGCCCGGAACGTACTGGGTCCCGTCAAATCCCCACCAGATCGATTCCCATGCGCCGGATTTCGGCGCCATCGACCGCCAGTCGTCCCGCGCCAGCGACAAACCGGCAGGCGCGAGGAGGTGTCGCGCGTCCTTGCGGTTCCATGTTCCGTAGTCGGACGCGATCATCAACCGCCCGTCATCGGCGTCGCCGAACATCGGCATTTCGCCGTTCGGCAGCATGACGCCGACAAGATAGTCGACCATCTCGGCGAGGCGCTTGGCAAAACTCTCGCTGAACGGCGCGCCCATATGCTGCGACAGGCGGTAGCTCGACAGGAACAATTCGATGACCAGCCGGTGATAGGGAACGGAGGATTCAAAGTCGGCGCCGTCCGGCAGCACCTGAATGTCCATTTCCTTTTCGACGCTCGGGCCGGCGAATCTCAGCCACTCCCTGCCAGTCGGCAGGTCCGCGAAGAACGCGCCGATGAAATGCAGGCCGACGACATTCGAGAGATAGTGGTTCGATGTCGTCTCGTATGTGTTCTCGAGATTCGCGCGAATGAAATGGCCGTGCGCGAAGAGGCTTTCGCAGGCGTCGAAGAGCCGTTCTTCCGGCAGTTCGTCGCAACTGTTGATGATATCGAGCGCGATCGCCCAGTTCGCGGCCCTTATGCCGACGTCCATCGTGCAGGTCCAGTTGACGCCGACGCCCGCCGGGTTGCGCTGATCGAAGTCGCGGATCTGATCGAGAATTTCGTGCGCATATTTCGTGTCGCTGGTGCAGCGCCACGCCTGCGCCAGCGTCAGGAAATGCTGGCAGCGCGATAGCTCCCACGGATATTTGACATCCGCATTTTCAGGGCGGTCGCGGAACAGGTCCCATTCCTTGTACGCAAAGCCTTCCTTGAAACGCAGCCTTCGCACCGGATCGAGCGCCCAGTCGATCGGCTGGTAGCCGCCGGCTTCTGCAGGGCGCATCGGGCAGCGCGGGTTGTAAGGGCCGCTGCCGAGCAGGTCGAACTGATGCCCCATGATGCGCTCGGCGTCGCGGACGCAGATCTTCACGCGCTCGGGGTCGGCCGCGATGAACCGGTCGAGCGCGGCCATCTGCGACGAGGCGTAAATACGCGCAGAAGCCGCCGCGGCGCTGCGCCAGGCGTGAAAATCGAGACGGACCTTCTCAAGGTCCGCCGCGAGCGTCGGCTTGGCGACGAGATCCGCCTGCCGGATCCGCTGGTCGATCCAGGCGCGCGCAATCTTGGCGCGGATCGGCGCTTTCCTGATATTGAAGAGCCCGACGGCCCGCTTGGCGATCATGCGTAGAGACGGCATTTTTTTTCCGCTTTTGTCGATTTCTGGATCATCTTGTCGACTTGCAGGCCTTCAAAATGAGGTTCCATCCGGCAATTCTTCCGGCGATGGAAACCGGGACCCAATCGAGGATCCGCGGCAGTTCGCCCTTCACCATCTGACGTTGCACGATGCTGATGCGTTCAAATCCGGCGTCCTCGAACAGTTTGCGCAGACGCGCGCGCGTATAGACCTTGACCAGCGGGCGCTGGCCTTTCGTGCTCTTTTCGACCGAACCGGACATGATCCAGCCCATGGAGCGGCCCGCGAGATTGCCGTTCTCGACGCCGAGACGAATGACCTGTTCGCGCCAATAGTGCCAGGAGTCCTCGGCGTAGACCATGATGATCGCCTTGCCGCCGGGCTTGAGAATTCGCCGCATGTGGCGCACGACGCCGGCGGTGTCGGGCGTGTGGTGGATGACGCCGTTCGAGTAAACAACGTCGAACGTATTGTCCGGAAACGGAATATTTTCGCCATCGCCGTGAACGAACTCGCCCTTGAGGCCGCGCAGGCGAAAGTTCCGCCTTGCGTGCTCCAGATGGCCGGCCGACAAATCGAAATCCGTGACGATGGCGCCATTGCTGGCGAATTGCGCCAGATCGGTGCCCATGCCGCCGCCGATCTCGATCACTTTCTTTCCGGCGTATCGGTCGAATTCCATGACCTTCGGCATCCACGGGCCATAGACGCCGTAACGATACTGTTCCGCCTCAAGATACCACTCCAGCGTGCCCTCTTTCGCCTTCTCGACATAATGCGAGCCGCAGGCGTCTTCATTCCACTGATCTTGAACCTGATCCTTGTAATGATCGCCGGACGCGATGCGCGGCTTCTTCGCCGCTTCGGAATTCGGGATTTCGGCGACGCTCATCGAATTTCCCGGTCCTCATGGTAGCCGCCCGGCGGCCGCCCCAGCGCAAACCGCCAGAGCGACTGAACATGCTGATCCCAAGTGTAGTACTTTTCGGCGGCAAGGCGAGCATTGCGCCCGAGCCGGCGGCTGAGATCCCTATCGTCGATGAGGAGGAGCGCCGCCTTGGTCAATTCCTCAGCGGATCCCGGCGCGACAAGCACGGATCGCGCATCGTCAGGCGCTTTCGCCGGCTCCTTGACCATCACGGCCGGCCGCATCACCTCGCCAAGCTGCACCAGATCGGAACAGACAATGCCGACGCCATACGCCATATACTCAAACAGCTTCGTCGGCGATCCGAAAAACGGCTTGTCGCCCATATTCCGCGAATGCGGCGACAGGAAGATGTCGCAGGCCGCGAGCAGGCGCGCCGCCTCCTGCTGCGCGACCATGCCGACATCCTTCACGCGAGCCTCAATGCCGGCGGCGGCGACCGCGTCGCGGACAAGGTGCTTGAACCCGCCATCGCCGACCAGAAGGAATTTCGCCTGCGGACGCGCCGCGGCGATCGCCGGCATCGATTCTGCGAGCACCTCTATTCCATGCCAGCCGCCGAACGTGCCGCAAAAACCGATCACGACGTCATCCGCTGAAAAGCCGAGCGATGCGCGCAAAGCGCGCCGCGCCTCGTCCGGCAACGGACCATACGCCGCGAGATCGACGGAGTTTGGATTGACGAGTATTTTCTCGGCGGGAACATCGAGCGCGATGACGGCGTCCTTCACCGGGTCGGAAACGACGCTGACGATGTCCGCGAGGTCAAAGCACTCTTTCTCGATCGCCTGCAGCTTCTCCGCATTGTTCATTTCCCGGCCGCCGAACACTTTCGACATCGTCAGTTCGGAGCCGTTGAATTCGGCGATATAGGGAACGCCGGCATCGGCGCAGGCGCGCGCCGTGACCGCATTGCCGAGCACGAGACGCTCGAAAACGAAGGCGGGCTTATAGAAGCGGATCAATGACGCGATGATTCCGGCATAGCTCTCGCCGGTCGTCACGAGCGCGAATTCGTCGGCGAGCGTCGAGGGCGCCGGCACGACGATTTGATGGATGCCGTAGTCGGCGAGCAGCTGATAATTTGACGACAGCGCGCAGATCATCCGTTCGCTTGAGGCCTTGTCCAGCGCCTTCACCTGATAGACCGTATGGCCGTAGCTGCCGCCGCCCTTCAGTTTCGCCCAATAATCGAGACGGACATAAAGCCCGCGCCCTTCGGCGATCAGGCGCCCATCGACTTCCTTGAGGAAGGAAAAGCGATCCCGCTTCGCCGCATTCCTCGCCGGCGCCCGCGAATGCGCGGGCGGCCGAGCCGCCGCCGGCGCGGA
>JBGSNB010000537.1:0-2814 GCA_041739835.1 Parvularculaceae bacterium
CGCAGGCGCCCGCGCGGCACAGAACCGCAGACGGACAAAACTGACGCGTCTGCATGAAAATCGGTTTCCTGTTCAACCACGACGCCGGCCATCAGGCTTTCCATCTGTTGCCGATCATCAACGCCTATGCGTCGATGCGGCCGGAAGACGATGTGCGCGCCTATGTCGGCGGCGAGGCGATGCTCGAGGCCGTCAATGCGGGGCTGACACCCGGCAGGGGGCGGGTCGCGCTCGTTGATCTTCCGCTGCCGCCGATCATCGGCAGCGTTCTGCGCGCTGTCGATACGATTGCGCCGGCGAGCCGGCTGGCGCGACTGCGCTATAATTTTGAGCTTTTCCGCGATCTCGACGCGTTGGTGGCGCCGGAGCGGACGTGTCTCTTGTTGAAGGATCTGATCGGCCCTTCGCTGAAGTTCATTCATTGCCGGCATGGCGCCGGCGATCGCGCCATGGGTTTTCACCCGACATTGAGGAACTTTGACCTCCTGCTCCTTCCGGGCCCGAAATTCGTCCGCCGCCTGAATGAAGCCGGCGCTCTTAACGGCAACCAATACGCCTTTATCGGCTATCCGAAATTCGATGCGGTCGCGCTGAAGGCCCCGCCGAAGAATTTTTTCGGAAACCCGAATCCGACGATCGTCTACAATCCGCATTTCTCGCCCGAATTGTCGTCATGGTTCAAGATGGGCGTGCAGGTCCTCGACTGGTTCGCCGCCAATCCGGATCTCAATTTGATCTTTGCGCCGCATGTGATGTTGTTCAAGCGACGCTATCACATAGAGGCGTCGTCATTCAGAGCGGCGATTCGTAAGAAAATTCCGTCCCGCTTTCTCAGTCGGGCAAACATTCTGATCGATGTGAATTCGACCAGGCTCTTCGATATGAGTTATACGCTGTCGGCCGATCTGTATCTCGGCGACGTTTCGAGTCAGGTGATGGAATTCGTGGCGCAGCCTCGCCCATGCGTATTTCTCAATCCGAACCGGCTGAAATGGCAGAATGACGAAGCGTTCGCCGCCTGGAATCTCGGTCAGGTTGTCGAGCGAATGGAGGATTTCGGCCCTGCCATCCGCGGTGCGCTGGAGCACCGGGCGCAATACGCGCAAGCCCAGCAAGCGCACTTTTCCGACACCTTCGACCTTACGGATTCGCCTTCCGCCGAACGCGCGGCACGGGCGATCGGCCGATACCTCGATGAACGCGTGACCTTCAAGCCAGGAGTATTTTCAACATGAAACTCGAATGGGCCATCGCGCCGATCTTGTTGGCGGCGGCATCCTGCGCATCGAGCCCGAAGGCTGAAAGTTCGCCATGGGCTGCGGCCAATCCTGACTGGGTCGAGAGGATCGATCCGTTCCCAATTTACGGCGAAGTGTTTTTTGTCGGCGTCCGAGGTCTGTCGAGTTTTCTCATCGCAACGCCGGACGGTCATTTTCTGATCGATGGCGGCCTGCCCGAGAATGCTGACGCGATCGCCGACAACATCAAGTCGCTCGGGCTCAAAATCGAGGACGTCAAATACCTTCTCAACAGCCACGCGCATTTTGACCACTCCGGAGGTCTCGCAGCGCTAAAAGAAATCTCCGGGGCTCTCATGATTGCAAGCGAAGGCGACCGATGGGCGCTCGAGACAGGACTGGTTCCGGGGTCGGAAGATGATCCAGATTATGCCGCGCCGCCGGTGAAAGTTGACCGGCTCATCGGCGATGAGGAGCGCCTGACGCTCGGCGGCGTCACCCTGACCGCGCATGTGACGCCCGGTCACACGAAGGGGTGCACTTCATGGTCGATGAGATCCGGCGATAAGGAAATCCTGTTCTTTTGCAGCGCCACGGTTGCGAACAACCGCCTGGTCGGCCCGCCGCAATATGACGGAATCGTCGAGGACTACCGGGCGACATTCGCCAGGACAAAATCGTGGCGCCCGGATGTTTTCCTCGCCAATCATCCGGTGTTCTTTGCGATGGAGCAAAAGCGGTCGCGCCGGATCGCCGGCGATGAGAACGCATTCGTCGATCAGGAGGGCTTTCCGGCGTTGATGGAGAAGCTCGAGGTCGCCTTCGAGCAAGCGCTCGCGGCGCAGACGGCGCAGGCGCAAGCAAAGTGAGCGGCGCGCGCCTTCCCCTCCTGATGGGCGTCGTCAATGTGACGCCCGACTCATTTTCCGATGGCGGCGCCTTTCTCGATCCCGCCCGCGCCATTGATCATGGATTGAAACTCGTCGACGAAGGGGCGGCGATCCTCGACATCGGCGGCGAATCGACCCGTCCCGGCGCCGACCCTGTCCACGACGAGACGGAGCTCGCCCGCGTGCTGCCTGTCGTCAGAGGGCTCGCCGCGCAAACAGCGGCGGTGATCTCGATCGATACGCGAAAGCCCGCGGTGGCGCGCGCCTGCGTCGAGGCCGGCGCGTCGATCTGGAACGACGTTTCGGCGCTGGCCTATTCCGACGAAAGCGTCGCCGTCGCAGCGTCCCTTGGCTGCCGGGTCGTTCTCATGCATGCGCAAGGTGCGCCCAAGACCATGCAGGATGAGCCTCGCTACAGCGACGTCGTTGAAGAGGTCTTTAGCGATCTGTCCGCGCGCATCAGCGCCTGCGAAGCTTCCGGCATCGACAGGGCGCGTCTGGTTGCGGACCCCGGCATCGGCTTTGGCAAGACGCTCGCTCATAACCTCGTGCTGATCGCAAGTCTCGATCGCTTCAGCGCCCTTGGCGTCCCGCTCCTCCTCGGCGCATCGCGCAAGAGGTTCATCGCGGCCCTCGACAGGCAGGGGCCGCCATCCGCGCGCCTTGGCGGGTCGATTGCGGCCGCG
>JBGSNB010000549.1:0-2395 GCA_041739835.1 Parvularculaceae bacterium
TCGCGGAAGGAATTCGGGTTGGCGTTCGCGCGCCGCAGCGCCCGGTCGCGATAGGCCGCCGGCCCCTCGACGAAGCCCGCGGTCTCCTGATGGAGATTGTAGCCTGCGAGAATTGTCCTGACACGGACGGCGTCGCCGGCATAGTCATGACGCAGCGACAGCTTTTGCTGGTCGACGCCGCTGTCAGCCCGAAACCCCGGATCGTCGAGCACCGAAGCGCCGGCGAAGACGCCGTGACGCCCGATGATTTCCGACACGAAGGCGCGGCCCTTGATGCGTCCGATCGTGTCAATGCTCGTCTCAGCGAGAAACGAATTTTTCTCCGGCGCGCGCGTCAGCACATTGACGACGCCGTGAAGGGCGTTGGCGCCATAGGCGGCGCCGGACGGCCCTCGCACCACCTCGATGCGCTCGGCGATCTCGCCATGCGCTTCGAAGAGGCCATTCACATTGGCGAATGCCGCCGCCCGCAGCGGCACGCCGTCTTCAAGATAAAGGAACGAGCCGGCGCCGGCGCCGCTCGTCAACACCGGCGAGCGGATCGCCGTCAGATGCTCCTGCCCATTGCCGCGATGGATGAGAACGCCGGCGCTGCGATTGATGATTTCGGACGGATGATCCGCATTGACGCGCAGGATTTCTTCGCCGCCGATCGTCGAAACGCTCAGCGGCGCCTGCGCCTTCGCCGAGTCGCGGCGATCGGCGCTGACGATGATCTCGTCGGCAGCCCCGGACTGAAGCAGCAAGGCGGCGGCAAAAAGAACGAAACTCAAGATCGATACTCGCTTCGGCAGGAACGCTCGGCCGATGTTAGCCGCATTCGCGCCCGCCGGGCAAAGGACCTGCGCCGGATGCTGGACCCGCCGGGGCGATCAATTGTAGGGGATCGGGACAACCATGAAGGCGCGGCGACATTGGCCCTGTTCTCCCTGCTGATCGGCAATCTGCTGGCGCTATTCGCGCTGTTGGCGGTCCTTTGGGCGATCAGCGTCCGCATCCGGAATGCGAGCATCATCGATATCTTCTGGGGTCCCGCCTGCGCCTTCGGCGCGGTTGCGACGTATTTTCGCGCCGACGGCGCCGCGCCGCGCGACCTTGTTTTAACCGCGCTCGTGACCTTGTGGGCGGCGCGGCTCGCTTATTATCTCGCGCGGCGAAATCTCGGGCATGGCGAGGATTACCGCTACCGGGCGATGCGCGCGAAACAGGGCTCGGACGCCGCCTTCGCCAGGTGGAGTCTGACGCGCGTATACGGTTTGCAGGGACTGATCGCTTGGTTTGTCTCGCTGCCCGTCCAGATCGGCCAGATCGGCGGGGATGGGTCGCTCGGCGCGCTCGGCCTTCTCGGCGTCGCGGTTTTTTTCTTCGGGCTCGGCTTTGAAGCGATCGGCGACGCGCAATTGCGGACGTTCAAAGCCGATCCCGCCAACAAGGGGCGGCTGATGACGAAGGGGCTCTGGGCGTGGACGCGCCATCCGAATTATTTTGGCGACGCCGCCGTCTGGACGGGCCTGACGCTGATCGCGCTTGAAGCGCCGCTCGGCTGGCTGACAATCCTGTCGCCCGTGCTGATGGCGCATTTCCTGATCAATGTGTCCGGCAAGGCGCTGCTCGAACGCGGCATGGCGAAGAAGTACCCGGAATATGCCGCCTACAGACAATCGACAAGCGGATTTTTTCCGTTGCCGCCGCGGAAAACGCCGGCCTGATCGGCAGCGACCCTACTGAACCAGTTTGACGCTTTGCCCGGCGCGAAGATCGCTGGCGCTGAGCAGGCCGTTGAGGACGACGAACCGCTCCTCCCTGGCGTTCGCGAAGGAAGTTTTCGCCGCGAGCGACGTAACCGTGTCGCGGGTTCCGACCGCGACGACATTCACCCGTTCGGGCTTTGGAACCGACACGGATTTCGGGTCGATATTTCGAAGCGACGCGACGGCATTGTTGATTCCCTGCTGCAGGCGCTGCGTCTCGGCCGCCGGCGTCACCCAAAGGAAAACGTAATTCGTCGTTCCCTCCCAGCGAATGACGAAAGCCTGGACATCGACGAGGCCGCTTTGCGTCTGCGCCCGTGCGACGCCGACCGCGCCCTGCCGGTTGTTGACCGTGATATTGCGCGCCGGCGCGAGGGCGACGCCGAGCGATTTCGAAATCGGCCCCTCGATCAGCGCCGCCGGCGTATCGGACGAAGCGCCAGACGTGAACTGCATCTGCCCGCCCGCCTGCGAGCGCCCGACCACCGCGGTCGGCGTATTGGCGAGTTTGAAGTCCTGCGGCGCGGAGAAAGCGAGGCCCATGCCGGGATGAATGAATTCATTGCCGTTGCGGATAAAGCCCTGTTTCACCGGATCGTCGCCATAGAGCATGCCGTCGATCATCGACATATAGGCGGCGCGGC
>JBGSNB010000559.1:0-6670 GCA_041739835.1 Parvularculaceae bacterium
CCGCCGCTTCGCCCGCCGCGTCGAGGATGGTGTCGACAAGGCTCGCCCGCACATCCTCAAGGGTGATCGTCGCCGGACCCGGCCGGACCGCTTTCGGCCCCATGTAGAGGATCAGTTTCTCGATCTCGGCGCGCGAGAGGCCCCGATCCTCGCCGAGAAGCGCGACGAGAAGGTCGAGCGCATCGGCGTCAAAGCGCAGATCCTCGGCTCGCGCCGCATCGGCGGCGAGGGCGCGGATATCGGCCGGAGCGTCGGCATAACAGGGGAGCGCGACCGCCGCCTTCGACCCTTCAAAAAGCTTGCGGAGGCCCGACGTCTTTCCGAGATCGCCCGCCTCGACAAGGACGACGCCGCTCGACTTCAAATGCCCGCCGGCGAGTCCCTCGACGACAAGGCGCACGGCCGCGGCGGCGCCCTCGCCAGAAGTCCGTATACGGACGACACGCTCGCCGCCCATCATCGACAGCGCCGCCGCCTCGTCGGCCAGCCGTGCGGGATCGCCTTTAAGATCGGCGTCGGTAAGCTCGATATAATTGAACGGGTCCTTGAAATCGGGGCAGACCTGGCGCGCGATCTTGTCGGCGCGCTCGCGCACCAGGCCAAGGTCGGGCCCGTAAACGAGGATCGCCGCGACGCTTGTGTCGCGGTTGGCGACAAAGGCGTCGATCGCCTTTCCCTTGAGAGCGGTCATCGCGGCGACTTTGCCGGCGGGTCGTTCTCGGCCGCGAGTTCGAGGAGGATGTCGCGCTCGATATCCTCGACAAGCTGTGTCGCGGCTTTCTCACGCGCCGTCTCCTCGGCGAAGAGCGTCGAATATTGGGAGTTGACCACGTTGAACGAGGCGATCGAGGTGACCCGGCCTGTGTATTGTTTGCCCGCGCCGCGCTCGACCAGCGTGTAGTCGCCGACCAGCCGGTAATTATAGCGGGTGACGGAGGCGTCGATCTGCACGGCGAGGCGTTCGGCCTGCTCGCTCGTCGCGACCACGAGATCATACTGCGCCGCCGAAGGGTCGCGCGCCGTGCGGCGCGAAAACGCCCGCTCCACCATCGACTGGATGTCTTCCGGCGCGGTGACGCGGACGAGCGCGACATTCCTGAGGCCGGCGGCGCCGCCGTCGTCAGTCGCGTAAAGCGGTTGAAACCCGCAGGAAGGGAGCAGCGCGAGCGCGGCGATGGCGAAGCCGAGGCGGCGGATCAAGGGCGGCGCTCCATTCATCTCTAAGTCGCGACGATATTCACGATCCGGCCGGGAACGACAACAACCTTCCGGACGGTCAGGCCGCCAATATGCCGCCGGACCTCGGCTTCGGCGAGCGCCAGAGCCTCGACCGTGCTGGCGTCGGCGGACGGCGATACGGCGATTTCGGCCCGGCGCTTGCCGTTCACCTGCACCGGCAAGGTGACAGTCTCTCGCACCAATAGCGCCGCCTCGGCGCTCGGCCATACTGCGTTACAGACCAGCCCCTCGCCGCCAAGCGCTGCCCAGCACTCCTCCGCCAGATGCGGGCAGAACGGCGCGATCAGGCGGACCAGCGCCGACAGCGCCTCGGTGCGGGACCAGGCGTCGGCCGCGTCGGCCTTTTTCAGCACATTCAGGAATTCATAGATCCGCGCGATCGCCTTGTTGAAGCGGAATTCCTCGATGTCGTCGGTGACCGCCGCGATCGTCTGATGGGTGGCGCGGCGAAGCCCGGCCTCGGCGGCGGCGGGCGGCATCGACAGGTCATGCGCCTTCAGCGCGCCCGCGAACGGTTCGACCGTGTCCCAGATGCGGGCAACCAGCTTCCACGCGCCGGCGGCGCCGGCGTCCGTCCACTCGACGTCGCGTTCGGGCGGCGAGTCCGACAGGATGAACCAGCGAATGGCGTCGGCGCCGTATTTCTCGACGATCTCCTCCGGCGAGACCACGTTCTTCTTCGACTTCGACATTTTTTCGATAGGGCCGATGACGACCGGCTCGCCATTATCTGCGCGTCGCGCCTTGCCGCCATCGATCACGACGTCCTCCGGCAGCAACCATCGGCCCTTTGCATCTTTATAGGTCGCATGCGTCACCATCCCCTGCGTGAAGAGATTGGCGAACGGCTCTTCCACCGACATGTGTTCGGTCGCCTTCATCGCGCGCGCGAAATAGCGCGCATAGAGAAGATGCAGGATCGCGTGCTCGACGCCGCCGATGTATTGATCGACGGGCAGCCAGTAATCGGCGTCCGCCTTGTCGACGGGGCGGTCCTCGCGGCCGGCGGCGAACCTTGCGAAATACCAGCTGGAATCGACGAAAGTGTCGAACGTGTCGGTCTCGCGCCGCGCCGGCGCGGCACAGTCAGGACACGGAACATCGCGCCACGCCGGCAGACCGTCGAGCGGATTGCCGGGAGTCTTGAAAACCGAGGCGTCGACCTCGGGCAATTCGACCGGCAGGTCGCTTTCCGGCACCGGGACGACGCCGCAATTCTCGCAATGGATCGCCGGGATCGGGCAGCCCCAATAGCGCTGGCGCGAGACGCCCCAGTCGCGCAGGCGGAATTGCGTCGACGCCCTTCCGGCGCCGATCCCTTCAATTTTACGGATCGCCGACTCGATTGCATCGTCCACGGACAATCCGTCGAGGAAACCGGAATTGTAAAGCGAACCGGGGCCGACATAGGGCTCATCGCCGATTGAAAACGACGCCGGGTCCTCGCCCGGCGGCAGCACCACCGGAATGACGTCGAGGCCGTATTTGCGGGCGAAGTCGAGGTCGCGCCGGTCATGCGCCGGGCACCCGAAAATCGCCCCCGCCCCATAGCCCATCAGGATGAAATTCGCGACATAGACGGGCAGCGTGCGGCCGGCGACGAAGGGATGCACGACCACGATCGGCAGGCGATGGCCCTTCTTCTCCGCCTTGTCGATCGCCTCCTGCGAGGTGCCGCTCTTCTGGCATTCGACGATGAAGGCGGCGACCGCCTTGTCCCGCGCCGCATACGCTTGCGCCAGCGGATGATCGGGCGCGACGGCGATGAAGGCGGCGCCGAACAATGTATCTGGCCGCGTCGTGTAGATCTCGACCTCGCGGCCGCCGTCTGGAGAGATCATTCCGCCAGCGAAACGGAACTTCATCTGCAAGCCCTTTGACTTGCCGATCCAGTTTCGCTGCATCAGCCGCACATTGTCCGGCCAGCCGGCAAGGCGCCCGTCATCAAGCGCCGCGAGGAGGTCCTCGGCCTTGTCGGTGATCTTCAGAAACCATTGCGACAGCTTCTTGCGCTCGACGGCCGCGCCAGAGCGCCAGCCCTTTCCGTCGATCACCTGCTCATTGGCGAGCACGGTCATGTCGACCGGGTCCCAGTTGACGTAGCTCTCTCGCCGCTCGACGAAACCCGCCTTCCAGAAATCGAGGAAGAGTTTTTGTTGCCAGCGGTAATACCGGACGTCGCAGGTCGCGAATTCCTTTGACCAGTCGATCGCCAGCCCGATCTGTTTCAGCTCCCGCTTCATCGCCTCGATATTTGCGTAGGTCCAGTCGCGGGGATGCGCACCGGTTTGCATCGCGGCGTTTTCGGCGGGCAGGCCGAAAGCGTCCCAGCCCATCGGGTGGAGCACGTTGAAGCCGCGCGCGCGCTTGAAGCGGGCGATGACGTCGCCCATGGCGTAGTTGCGCACATGGCCGAGATGGATGCGTCCCGACGGATAGGGAAACATCTCCAGCACATAGTATTTCGGGCGCGACCGGTCGACGCTGGTCAGGAACGCTTTGTCATCGTCCCAGCGTTTGCGCCATTTCGGCTCGATTTCTTTTGGATTGTAGCGGGCCATACCGGTCTCTTTGGTCAAAAAAAAGCGGCGCGTTTTCAGCGCCGCCATTGTCATGAAAGCTGGGCGCCTTGCTAGTTGTCGATCTGATTAAGTCGCAGCTGGCGGGCGCGGGTCAGGATCGCGTTCTCGATCTCGCGGGCAGTCGCGGGGTTTACGCTGGCTTCGACCCAGCCGCCGGCGACCGGGTCGCGGGTCTGGCGAAAGACCGAGACGCGCAGCGCGTCGGCGCGCAGCGCGCGGTCAAGGATATAGACCGACACTTTGAACTGCTCCGCCGGCGCTTCCGGGTTGGAATACCAGTCGGTGAAAATCAGCCCGGCGACCGGGTCGGCCGTCGTCACCGGAAGGAAATCGAGGGTTTCCAGCGACGCCGACCACAAATAGCGGTTGACGGTCGTCGAACCTTTGCCGTCGACAAGCCCGATATCGCGCGCATTGTCCTTGTCGCCGCCGCCCAGACAGGCCGACAAGGCGCCGGCCGCGAGAATCGCCGCCAATAGCTTGATTACGCGTGATTTTTTGACGCTCATTGAGGGAACTGTTCCGGTTGGGGGGCGCGGGCGCGCCGCGAACGTGGCTTTCCTACCACAAACCGGCGGCGTGACAACTGGACGGGGCCGCTTTCCTTGACCGGCGCGCAGGAGGCGGCTTTACTCGCCTCGTTGGCGTACAGGGCCCTGCTCTAGTTGGAGCGGGTCCGAGCGCGCTTGCGCGGATATGCGGCGGATTTGTTCACCAATTCCGCCTATGATCGGCGAAGCGTGTGTTGCGACGGACTGGCGAACCGGCGGGGTTGATACGCTGCTTTCGCTGCCGAAACAGGGACTTGCGGCTGGTGGGCCGGGATCGAAGATGAACAGGCGGGCTAAAATACTGGCGAGTGTCGCGGCGGGGTCGATCTCCGTTTTCGCGGCTGCGCCGGCGTTTGCCGCCGATCCAGTCAAGCTCGAAGTCTCCGGCAAAGCGTCGGCCGCCGCGGGCGTCGCCGATGGCGAGGCGAAGGCGGACGCCGACGTCGAAGTCGCGGTCAAAGGCTCGACAGTTCTTGAAAACGGTCTTGAACTTGGCGCGGTGATCGAGGGCCGCCTCGACGGCCAGCAGCCGAACCAGCTTTACGGCGGCGGCCGCTATTCCAGTTTGCTGATCGGCGGGCCTCGCGGCATCGCGCCATTGACGAGCGATCTCTATCTCCAGGGCGCCTACGGCTATGTGCGCGGCGGCTTCGGCCAGCTGATCGTCGGCCGCGATCACGGCGTCGGCCGCACCTTCGCGGTCACCGCGCCGACGATTTTTCGCTCGGTCAACGTCAATGATTGGCGTACGGATCTTTCGGGCCTCAACGACGTGCACACGGTCAACGACCTTTCCGGCTATTCGACGAAGTTCACCTATCTGCCGCCCGCAAACTTCCTCGGCGGCGCGCTGGGCGGCCTGCAGCTCGGCGTGTCCTACAGCCCGTCGCTCGCGCATTGCGGCGAGGATCTGTGTTCGCCGGAAGACCGTCTGATGATTGCGCCGAACGGCCAGCTGTTGACCGAGGCCTCGCGCTGGGACGATGTCGTCGAAGCGGCGATGTACTACCAGAAAGAAGTCGGCGGCCGGAACGGCCTCCTGCTCGGCCTCGGCGCCAGCTATGTTTCGGCGAGCGAGGACGCGCTCGTCACCTCGCCGGTGTTTGACGATTATCGCGCCTATGCGCTCGGCCTCAATCTCGGCTTTCGCGGCCTCACGGTCGGCGGCTCGGTGAAGACGACGAATTCCGGTCTCGCCGATCTCGACAAGGACGGCTATCTCGCCTTCGACGCCGGCATCACTTTCAAGACCGGCGAAGACCGCGGCGACTGGGGCGTCATGCTCGGCTACGGCCAGGCGGAAGCGAATGTCGCGGCGCCGCCGAGCCCGGTCGCGCCGACCGTCTTCCGGGACACTCAGACCGCGCAGGCGGGCGTCACCTATTTCATCAGCCGCGGCATCACCATCGGCGCCGCCGCTCAATATGTCGAATCCAGAAAGCCGGTCGCGGCGGGCGGACAGGAAGAAGCCGCCACCGTGGTCATCGAGAGCTCAATAAAGTTCTAGGCTTTGCAAGCATCTCAAAGCGCCTGCGTTGCTTAGAGGGGATAATGGAACAGGGCGGTCCGATGGGGCCGCCCTTTTTCTTCGGCGACGCGGCGACTAGGATCGTCCGATGAATGGACGTTTGCCTCTTGCGCTCGCCGCCTGCGGCGGCGCGGTTTCGACTGAGGAGACGGCCGTGACCTCAAAGGACAGTCGCATCGACTATGTCGAGTTTGCCGCCGAGGACCTCGCCGCCTTCAAAAAATTCTACGGCGAGGCGTTTGGCTGGACATTCCAGGACTGGGGTCCGGACTATTTGAGTTTTGAAGGCGCTGGGCTTGACGGCGGCGTCCGCGGCGGCGAGGCGCCTAGGCCCGGGTCGACGACCGTCATTTTGTATGCGGATGATTTGGCGGCGACGGAACAGCGCGTCATGAAGGCCGGCGGCGTCATCATCGCGCGCCATGATTTTCCCGGCGGCAAGCGCTTTCACTTCCGAGATGTCGCCGGCAATGAGCTCGCCGTCTGGACGAAATCCCCGGAATAGGCGCCCTCGTCAGGAAAACGCGCCGATCGCCGCAAGTCCTGCGACATTGCGCCCGGCCAGCGCGCCAGCGTTTCTCGCATCGACGCCGCCGAGCGCGAGAACGGGGAGAGGAGCGGCGCCGGACAGCCGCCTGAAGCGTTCGATCCCCAGAGGTTCCGTAGACGGATGACTTGCAGTTGCAAAGACCGGCGACAGGAGCGCGAGATCGGCGCCGGCCGCGTGCGCGCGGCAAAGCTCCGTCGGCGTATGGCACGCCGCGCTGACG
>JBGSNB010000586.1:0-2679 GCA_041739835.1 Parvularculaceae bacterium
GTCCGAGAACGCCGCCGACCGCGCGGCGTCGAAGCGCAGCTGCACGGCGGAGGAGACCTTGTTGACATTCTGGCCGCCGGGGCCGGAGGCGCGGATGAAGCGCTCTTCGAGATCGCGTTCGTCGATGAGGATCGGGCCGGCGCGCATTATTGCGCCGCCGCGGCGAGCCGATCCTTCAGCTTCTCGCTGGCGCGCGCCTTGACGCTCTCCGACTTCAACTGCCCGCAGGCGGCGAGGATGTCACGGCCGCGCGGCGTCCGGATCGGCGAGGCGTAGCCGGCCTTGTTGACGATCTCCGCGAAGGCCTCGATCCGCTCCCAGCTTGAACATTCGTAAGGAGCGCCGGGCCAGGGATTGAATGGAATGAGGTTTATCTTGGCCGGGATGTCCTTCAGCAGGCGGACAAGCGCGCGCGCTTCGGCGTCGCTATCGGTGACGCCCTTCAGCATCACATATTCGAAGGTGATCTTGCGGACATTCGAAACGCCCGGATAGGTCCGGCAGGCCTCCATCAGCGCCGCGATCGGATATTTGCGGTTGATCGGAACCAGCTCGTCGCGCAGCGTGTCATTCGTCGCATGCAGCGAAATCGCCAGCATCGTATTGGCGATCTCCCCGAGGCGCGAAATTTCCGGAACGACGCCGGAGGTCGACACCGTGATGCGCCGGCGCGAAATCGATATGCCGTCGCCGTCCGAGATGATCTCGATCGCGCGCATCACATGGTCGAGATTGTAGAGCGGCTCGCCCATGCCCATGAAGACGATGTTCGACAGACGTCGTTCGTCGCCGCCGGACGGCCATTCCGCGAGATCGTCCTTGACCGCCATCACCTGCGCGACGATCTCGGCGGCGGTGAGGTTGCGAACCAGCGCCTGCGTCCCCGTATGACAGAAAGTGCAGTTCAGCGTGCATCCGACCTGCGACGAGACGCAGAGCGCGCCGGCTTTGCCGACGTCGGGAATGTACACGCATTCGATCTCGGCGCCCCTGGCGACTTCGATCAGATATTTCCGCGCGCCGTCGATCGACACCTGCCGGTCGACGACCCGCGGCCGCTCAAGGCTGAACAGGCGCGCAAGCTCGCCGCGCATTTCCTTGCCGATATCGGTCATCGCCTCGAAATCGGTAAGGCCGTAATGATAGGCCCAGCGCCAGAGCTGGCTGGCGCGCATCCGCGCCTTTTTCGCCTCGAGGCCGAGCGCCTCGGCGATGACGGCGGCGATTTCAGCGCGAGAGCGCCCGAACAGCGCCCGCGGGGGCGGCGCGACATCCGGTCTTGCCGCAACGTGGTCGAGGGCGGTCATGGGCCGGGGATATAGGGGGGAAAGCCCTGGGCGGCAACAAAGGGCCGCGTCGCATCGGCGGTCGCGTTTCAGCTGCCGGGGCGTCCTTCGAAAAGGCGCCCTCATCCGGGTCCGTCTCTTCCGGTTTTTTGACCAACCGCGCGGCTTGCAGCCGCAAAAGGCGCCCTTTCTTCGTCGTGAAAGGGCATGCCTTTTTCGCGCGCGACGTAAGCCTCCGGGCTTTCCTTCGGCGCAGGCGGCCAGTTCGAGGGAACCGGAACACTGCAAAATATTCACGATGTCAAAGAGCCGGCGCGCGACGGGGGAGATGACGCGCGCCCTGCCGCTAAGACGATGCAGGGGGGCCGGGTGTGACAGGATTTCGAAAATAAATTTTTCGCGGACGGCGAGCGCGACGGTGAGTGATCGCTCATTCGCTGAAAGGGCCGCTGGCGACATCGCCGGGAGAAGCGGTTCTGGATGATCGCCTGGCGCTTTGGCCGCCGGCAATCGCCCTATTCATCATGCCGGATCGGCCGCCCGTCATCCTCAAAAAACAGGATGTCGCCCGGCTGGCACTGCAATTCCTTGCAGATCGCTTCAAGGGTCGAAAAGCGGATCGCCTTCGCCTTGCCGGTTTTCAGGATCGAAAGATTGGCGATCGTCACGCCGACGCGTTCGGAGAGTTCCGTCAGGCTCATGCCGCGGTCGAGAAGCACCCGGTCGAGTTTGACGGAAATCGACATCAGACGGTGAGGTCCTGTTCATCCTTCATGCGCGCGCCTTCGCGGAAAACTTCCGCCAGCACGAACACCGCGGCGATGGCGACGAAAATCGTGAGATCGAGTCCGGCGTCGACATCGGCGCCGGTGATCATCGCGAGCACGCCGATGAAGATTTTCGAAAGTTCGCCGAACAGCAGCGCGATCCCGACCTTGCGAAAACGCACGGCGTTTTCCTTGACGAAGGGCGAGCCGAAACGCAGCGTCTTCAAGAGCTCGAGCAGGCGCTCGATGACATAAAGCGTGACGCCGAACGAAATGAAATGGCGCAGAACCTTCACGAAATCCGCGGCGTCAACGTCGATGTCGCCATCGATCGAAACGCCGTCCATCTGCGCGATCCATTCCGCGAAGGGCGGCAGCAGCGGGATGGCGACGATTGCGGCCGACATCGCCGCAAAACCGATCCAGACGATGACGCGGATGACGTGAAGACCGACCGCGAGAATGGAAGCGAGCGATCCTTTGCCGATAGCCCTGATCATGATGGAACTCCGTCAGCGCGTGAGCGCGACGCCGCGCTCTAGAAGAACACGACGCCGCAAAGTCGTTCGGCGCAGACGCGCGCCTCGCCTTGATCCGCCGCGCCCGCCATCTTCGCGAGGCTGACG
>JBGSNB010000243.1:0-3334 GCA_041739835.1 Parvularculaceae bacterium
GGCTGCGGCGCCTTGCGGGTCGGCGCCGAGTTGATGAAGCGCGCGGGCGCCGCGAGCATCGCCATCGGATCGCCGACATGGGCCAATCACCATCCGCTGCTGTCGGCGGCGGGGCTGAAGATCTCGATGATCCCCTATTACGATCCGGCGCGCGGCGGCGTCGATTTCGACGCGTTTTACGCGGCGGTCGAAAAGCTGGGGCCGGCGGATGCGTTGCTGCTGCATGGCGGCTGCCACAACCCGACCGGCGCCGATCTCAGCGACGACGAGATTGACGCAATTGTCGATCTCGCCGTGCGGAACGGCTTCCTGACCTTTGTCGATTTCGCCTATCACGGCTTCGCCAAGGGCCTTGATGCCGACGCCTATCTTGTCCGCCGTCTTGCCGCACGCACCGGCGAGTTTCTGGTCAGCTATTCCTGCTCAAAGAATTTCGGCCTCTATCGCGAGCGCGCCGGCGCGCTGGTCGTCGTCGGCGCCGATGCCGGTCGGTCGGCGGCGATGAAAAGCCATGTGCTGAATATCGCGCGCCAGATCTATTCGATGCCGCCGGCGCATGGCGGCATCCTCGTCGCCGATATTCTGGCAACGCCCGACCTCGCCGCGGCCTGGCGAAAGGAGCTGGAAGAGATGCGGCGCGCCGTCGTCGCCAACCGCCTTCTTCTGGTGAAGACCGCCGCGGAGCGCCAGCTTGGCGGCAGGCTCGATTTCATCGCGCGCCAGAACGGCATGTTCTCGCTGCTGCCGGTCAATGAGGCGCAGGTCCTTCTCTTGCGCGAGCGCCACGGCGTCTATGTGGCGGGCAATGGGCGCGCGAATCTTTGCGGCGTCAATGAGGGCAATGTCGGCCATTTGTGCGAGGCGCTGGCCGACGTCTTGCGGTAAACCTTGCGCCGCGCATTTGAAGAATTCGGCGGCCTTTCCGTCGCGCGTCTCCTTTCGTTTTTCAGCCATCCATGCGGGGCGCAGCCGCAAAAGGCATCACTTTGCTTGCGGGATTGGGCGCCCTTTTTTCGCAGCGCCGCCCGCGATATCCGCTCATCCGGCCAGCCTTATCGCCGCGCCGCATGTCCGTGTTCACGATGTCAAAGAGCCGAACCCCCGCAACTTGCGCCGCGGGACTTCCAAACCCAGGACATGGGGCGCGCGCCGCGCCGTTCAAGCCGCGATTTACGTGCATTTTGCGCCCCGATTTCGCCTCTCAGGCGATCAGCGCTTCGAGCCGTCGAACATCGTCATGCCGCGTTGCGATGTCCGAACGCGCCGCCGCATTGCGGAGATCGCGCAGAACTTCCAGCGAACGGAGCAGCACCGGCAGCGGCGGACCGCTCGCCGTCACTTGCGACAATTTCTGCTGATCAAGCGCGACGGAGGGCTTTTCGATGAAGTGCGCGACCAATTGGTCGTGGTGCTGCGTCGCCGCCTTCCCATGCGCCTTGCAGACGGCGAGGAAAGCGGCGGCGTTGGCGCGGAACCAGTTCTCGCCGGCGGATTTCGGCGCCAGGTCCAGAAAGCCGTCGAGAAAATTCCGCCGCCGCATCGCGTCGCGCAAGGACGCCTGATCCTCCGGCCGCATGAACAGCATCTTGTCGACGAGAAGCTGCGAATAATAAGGATCATTCGCCCGGCAAAGCCCGGTCAGCAGGTCGATCTCGTTGATGCCGGAAAAATCCCCGGCATTGGCGCCGCGATATTCATGCCGGCCGACGCGATAGGGTTTGTAATAGGGGCGCACGCTGTAGAAAAAGCGGTCGATGTCGAGCTGCGAAAACAGCGCGTCATTCCAGCGCGACACATCTTCAAGCGCCGCCCGCGCATCATCGAACAAGGTCTGCGCCACCGGGTGCGACACGCCGATCGAAGTGACTCGCATCAGCGCGTCCGCCGCGCGCTTGTAGGCGAAAATCCCCCGCGTATTGTAATCGAGAAAGAACTTTTCGTCTTTCAGCGACGTGAAGCTCTTCGGCTTGCCGTCAACCGCCATATTGTGCGTCGACAGATGGCTGGTCGCAAAGCGCGGCACGACGCCGATCGACGCGCCGATATGCATGCCGAGCGCCGAGGCTTCGTGAAACGGCGATTTCTCCTCGCGCGCGGGGTTGGTCATCTCATGCCGGCGAAGCGCCGCAAGCCAGAGGCCAAGATCGCCGAGCACGTCGAAGGCGCGGTCGAACCCCTCATCCGTATTGCCCTCATCGCGCAGCGCGGAAACGAAGACGCGCCCCTCCTCGAAAATCGCTTTCTTCTCGGCGGCGCCGACGCCGTCGACATTGGATCGGTCCGCCTGCGCGAAGTAGATCTCTTCCAGCGCGGAATTCAGATCGACAAAGCGCGTCCGGATCCAGGCATCGAAATTTTCGACATTACGGCTCATCGGGCGGCGGCTCCGTTCGGCAGGGGACCGTTTCTTATCCCCGATCGCCGCAAGCGTCCATGCGCCGCGACTTACGCTTCAAGCGCCGCCGCAAACGCCGCCCGGAACGCTGCAAGATCGGCGTCCGGTCCGATCGTCACGCGCAGGCAATCGTCAAGCCCGTAATTGGCAAGTCCCCTGACAAGAATGCCGCCTGCGGCGAGGCGCTTTTCCATTTCGCCCGCCGTCAATTTCGCCGAGGCGCCGAAGCGGACGGTCACGAAATTCGCCGCCGACGGCAGCACGCCTAACCCAAGGCTGGTGAAGAAAGCCGCCAGCGCCGTGCGCTCGCGCGCCACGTATCGGATCGACGCCTCGGCGAATTCGCTGTCGGCGAGCGCCGCGATCGCCGCCGCCTGCGCTGGCCGTGTGGTGTTGAAGGGAAGCCGTACGCGCTCCATCGCGGCGATGATCGGCGGCGGCGCATAACCCCAGCCGAGCCGCAGCGCGGCGAGCCCATGCAGTTTCGAAAAGGTCTTCGTGACGAGAATATTCTCCGCCCTGCGCGCCAGCGCGAATTCCTCGCGATAGTCGCGCGCGCCCGCCGCGAATTCGGAATAGGCGCCGTCGAGCACCAGCAGGATATTTTCCGGCAATGACGCATGCAGCCGCGCGACATCGGCGAAGGGGATCTGCGTGCCGGTCGGGTTTGCCGGGTTGGCGACGAAGACGATCCGCGTTCTTGCATCGATCATCGACAAGATCGCGTCGACATCGACATGAAAGTCGCGTTCCGGCGCGGACTTCATCACGCCGCCCGCCGCGCGCACCACGATCGGCCACGCCGCGAACCCGTATTGCGGCTGTACGGCGTTATCGCCCGGCTGCAGATAGGCGTGGCAGGCGATCGCGAACAATTCATCCGAGCCGGCGCCGACGGTGAGGCGCGACGGCTCGAGGTCATAGCGCCGCGCGATCGCT
>JBGSNB010000024.1:0-6347 GCA_041739835.1 Parvularculaceae bacterium
TCCGCGCCAGCGTCAGCAGCTGCGTGCGCGTCAGCGCGGCGTCGGCGGCGTTGAAGGACGCTTCAAAGAGCGCCGACAGCCGCGCCTCGACGGCGTCCGACAGCTTGCGTGTCACTCCAATCCTCAGTCGTCGATGCGGCATGGGTTCAGTTCGTTCGGGCGGCGACAAGGTTAACCCTGCATTAACTCCCGCCGGCGCAAATTAAGAGATTATTCACCAGAGGGGGCGGGCGCGCTGTCGCGCCGGCTGGATATTTTCACCGTCATGCTTCTCCGCGTCGCCTTTTTCGCCCTTGCCCTGCATTTGAGCTTGCCCGGCGCCTCGGCGCAAGCGGCGCCGTCTGACGCGTCGAAATTGCGGCTCGACACGCCCTCGGGTTATCCGGTGCCGCGGTTCTTGAGCCTCAAGGACGACGAGACGAATTGCCGGATTGGGCCGAGTTTTGACCATCCGGTGCGCTTTGTGTTCAAGCGCGCCGGCGCACCCGTCCTCGTCGTCGCGGAATCCGTCGATCATTGGCGCAAGGTGCGCGATCCGATCGGCGATGAGTGCTGGGTTCACCAGACGACGCTGAAAGCGCAGACCCATGTGCTGATCGTCTCGGATACGCTGCTTTTCAAGAAGCGGTTCGCTGAGGCGGCGGTTTCCGCGCGTCTTGGCGCGGGAGTGCTGGCGAAGCTCTCCAAACGAAAGCCAGGCTGGCTTTATGTCGCGGCGGGCGACGCGCGCGGCTGGACGCCCGAAACGTCGGTCTGGGGGGGCGATCCTCTCGCCGCGCCGCCTGACCGTCGGAATTGACCCCTTCATCCGCGACGACTACCAACGGCTGAAATGACGGTCGCATCATGACAGATCAATCGAGCTACACGCGCGAAGAATTGCTGCAATGCGGCATGCACGGTTTCGCGGGCCCCGGAACAGCGCAGCTTCCAGTGCCGCCGATGCTGATGTTCGATCGCGTCACCAGGATCAGCCGCGAGGGCGGCGCTTACGGCAAGGGCGAAATGGTCGCGGAACTCGATGTCGATCCCGGCCTGTGGTTTTTCGAATGCCATTTTCCCGGCGACCCGGTGATGCCGGGCTGCCTCGGGCTCGACGCGCTTTGGCAGATGGTCGGGTTCTTCCTCACATGGTCGGGGTTGCCCGGCAAAGGGCGGGCGCTCGGCTGCGGCGAGGTGAAATTCACCGGACAGGTGACGCCGTCGGTGAAGCTTATCCGCTATGAACTCGACATCCGCCGCGTGATGGGCGGGCGACTTGTGCTCGGCATCGCCGACGGCAGGCTGCTCGCCGACGGCAAGAAGATTTATGAAGCGCGCGATTTGCGCGTCGGGTTGTTTTCCGCCGAGCAATTGAACGCAGGTGCGGCGGCCTAGGCCGCCGCAGGCGAAGGAACAAAGGCCTATGCGACGCGTCGCCATTACCGGAATGGGAGTCGTTTCCTCGATCGGCGCCAATGTCGCGGAAGTGACGCAGGCGCTGAAGGACGCGAAATCCGGCGTCACCTTCGCCCCGGAATTCGCCGAACACGGCTTTCGCTGCCAGGTCTATGCGCGCCCGTCGGTCAATGTCGAAGCGGCGCTCGACCGCCGCACGCGCCGCTTCATGGGCGAGGCGGCGGGCTGGAATTACATCGCCATGCAAGAAGCGATCGCCGATGCGCGCCTCGCGCCCGACGAGATCTCGCATCCGAAATCCGGCATCATCATGGGATCGGGCGGCCCCTCGACGCAGGCGATCGTCGAAGCGGCGGACATCACGCGTGAGACCAAAAGCACCAAGCGCATCGGCCCGACTGTCGTCCCCAAGGCGATGTCGTCGACGAATTCGGCGACGCTCGCGGTGCCGTTCAAGATTTTGGGCGTCAATTATTCGATCTCGTCGGCCTGCGCGACGTCAGTGCATTGCATCGGCGCCGCCGCCGAACAGATCATGTGGGGCAAGCAAGACGTGATGTTCGCCGGCGGCGGCGAGGATTTGCACTGGACGATGGCCAATCTGTTCGACGCGATGGGCGCGATGGCGACCGCCTTCAACGAGACGCCGTCGACCGCGAGCCGGGCCTATGACAAGAACCGCGACGGCTTCGTCATCGCCGGCGGCGCCGGCGTCGTCGTGCTGGAGGAAATGGAGCGCGCAAAGGCGCGCGGCGCGACGATCCATGGCGAGATCGTCGGCTATTTCGCCAATTCCGACGGGTTCGACATGGTGCAGCTTTCGGGCGAAGGCGCGGTCAGGTGCATGTCGTCGGCCCTGAAGACCGTGAAACAACCAGTCGATTATGTGAACACGCACGGCACCTCGACGCCGGTCGGCGATCAGAAGGAAACCGCCGCCCTGCGCGAGGTGTTCGGCGCAAAGATCCCGCCCTTCTCCTCGACGAAGTCGCTCACCGGCCATTCGCTCGGCGCCGTCGGCGCGCAGGAGACGATCTACTCCCTCATCATGATGCGCGAGAGATTCCTCTGCAAAAGCGCGCATATCGAGGAGATCGATCCCGAATTCGCCGATCTGCCGATCATCCGCGAGCGGGTCGACAACGCCAGGATCGACTGTTTCCTGACCAATTCCTTCGGCTTTGGCGGCACCAATGGCTGCCTCGTCGTCGCCCGCGCCGATTAACCGCCCCTCGCTGAAAGGTCCACGCATGAGCGAAGAACCCGCATTTCCGTCCGGCTCGCTGATGAGGGGCAAGCGCGGCCTCATCATGGGCGTCGCCAACAAGAACTCGATCGCCTGGCATATCGCGCAGCAATTGCATGCGCAGGGCGCGGAACTCGCCTTCACCTTCATCAACGAAGCGATGGAGCGCCGCGTGCGGCCATTGGCGGAAAGCGTCGGCGCCAGGCTCATTCTCGAATGCGACGTTCTCGACGATCTTCATATGGACCGCACCTTCGCGACGATCGCGAAGGAATGGGGCTCGCTCGATTTTCTCGTTCACTCGATCGCGTTCACTGACAAGGCGGCGCTTGAGGGCTCGTTTGTCGACAACACGACGCGCCAGAACTTCAAGGATACGATGGACGTTTCGGCGTTCTCGTTCGTCGATGCGGCCGCCCGCGCGGCGAAGTTGATGCCGGAAGGCGGCGCGATGGTGACGCTGACCTATCTCGGCTCTGAACGCACCATTCCGAATTACAACGTCATGGGCGTCGCCAAAGCCGCGCTCGAAGCGTCGATGCGCTACATCGCGCGCGATCTCGGACCCAGGGGCATTCGCGTCAACGCGATCTCGGCGGGGCCGATCAAAACGCTGGCGGCGGCCGGGATTTCATCAAGCCGTCACATGTTTTCGTTCAACCGGAAATCCTCGCCGCTTCGCGACGATACGGACCCGAAAGGCGTCGCCGGCGCGGCGCTCTATCTCCTTTCGGGCATCGGCGCTTCGTGCACGGGCGAAACGCTGCATGTCGACGCCGGTTTCCATATTGTCGGCATGCCGGACGAGGATGCGCTCAAGGAAGGTTAATCTGCGCACGCCCTGCGCATTTTCATCTTGCCGCCACAAGACTGACAATAAATCGTCAGCGCGCTGATATATCGGCTTCATCAAACCGCCTTAGCCCGGCTCTCGCAAGAGGGAGCGGGAAGTGATGGCTGGAAACGACAGGTCCTCGCAAAAATACTGGCTGGGCGCGATCGCCGGCGCCGTCAGCGTCGTCGCCGGGACTGGCGTCGCCTCGACGACGATCTCAGAGCGCGCAGCGCGCGAAGCGATGGCGCCGACCGGCTCGCCGGTGATCGCGGTCGGACATCGCGGAACCATGAAATTCGCCCCGGAAAATACGATGGCGGCGCATAATGTCGCGATCGCGATGGGTGCGCGCGCGATCGAGATGGATGTCCGCATGACCGCCGACGGCGAATTCGTCATTATGCACGACGCCGCTGTCGACCGTACGACCGACGGCAAAGGCCTCGTCTCGCGGATGACGCTGGCGGACATTCGCAAGCTTGACGCCGGGTCGTGGTTCTCTCCGGACTTTGCCGGCGAACGCGTGCCGACGCTTCGCGAGGCGCTGCGCAATATCAAGGGCAGGGCCGCGGTCGATATCGACTTCAAGTCCGGCCCGGACGATTCCGCGTCGCGGATTGCGCAGATTCTCGACGAAGAGGGCTTTGACGACGGATCGCTGGTGACAGTGTTCGTGCGCGCCTGGCATTATCGCAAGATGAAGCCGCTGCCGGATCGCTATGCGCTGCGCCCGCATTTTCAGAACGCCGACCATACCGTCGCCGCCGCGCAGGAAGACGGCGTCAGGATCATGGGGCTTCGCCGCCGGAATTTTTCCTTTGCCGCCGCGCATATGATTTCAGACAACGGCCTGACGCTCTTCTCCAATGTCATGGGCGCCGACGACAATGAGAGCGGGTTTGGCGACAGTCTTCGCGCCGGCGCAAGGTTCATCCAGACCGACCGCCTTGACCTGCTGGTTCCCTATCTGAAAGAACGCGGCCTGCTCGTTGAATGCGCGCCTGCGGCCGATCTCGCCTGCGCCGCCGCCGCCGACCCAGTCCGCGTCGCCGCGCGCTGATCCGTCACGACTTTTTCGATGCGACCCAGCGCTTGACCGCGCCTTCCAGCACCGGCAGCGGCGAGTCGCCGATCGACAATACGGCGTCGTGGAACTCGCGAATGTCGAATTTGTCGCCGAGGTCGGCCTCGGCTCTCGCCCGCAATTCCTGGATCTTCAGCATGCCGAGCTTGTAAGCGCAGGCCTGTCCGGGAATGACCGCATAACGTTCGATCTCGCGGGTCACGGACTGGCGGGTCTCGCCGGTGACGCCGACCATATAGTCGATCGCCTGCTCGCGCGACCAGCGCTTGTGATGGAGCCCGGTGTCGACGACAAGCCGCGCGGCGCGAAAGAGCTCTGCCTGCAGGCGGCCGAGATCGCCATGGGGATCGCCCTCATACATGCCCATTTCCTTGGCGAGCGCCTCGGCGTAAAGGCCCCAGCCCTCGCCATATTCGGAATAGCTTAGCATGTTGCGGATCAGCGGCATGTCGGCGATCGAGCGCTGATAGGCGGTCTGGAAATGATGGCCGGGAACCGCTTCGTGATAGGTGAGCGTCTTCAGCGAATGCTTCGGATTGTCGGCGGTGTCCTTCAGGTTGATCCAGTAGATGCCGGGCCGCGCCCCGTCGAGCGAGGGGCCGGTGTAATAGCCGCCGGGCGAGCTATCCTGCTCATGGACCGGGATGCGGCGCACTTCGACGGCGCTGGCGGGCAGCCGGCCGAACCAGTCGCCGGATTTCTCCATAACCGCGTCGACCTGATCGCGCAGCGCCGACAGCAGCGCGTCGCGTCCTTCATCCGAATCCGGATAAAGATTGTCTGGACGCTCGGCCAGCGCGACCATGCGGGCGCCGACGGTTCCCGTCGCCAGGCCGATCGACTTTAGCAGCGCGTCCATTTCGGCGGAGATGCGGGCGACTTCGGAAAGGCCGATTTCGTGAACGTCGTCGCCGGATTTCGAGCCCGCGCCATAGGCGGTGAGGGCGAGCTGGTAGAACGCTTCGCCTTCCTCGCCGAGCCGCCAGATTCCGGCGTCGTCATTCGTCTGTTCGCCGAGCGCATCGACGGCGGCGCCGAGACGCGCGTAAGCCGGGTAAACGACCTGATCGACAAGCGCCGCCGCGCGCGCCGCATAGGCGTCGCGTTCCGCGTCATCGAGGTCGGCGAGCCCCGCCATTTTCTCCTTCAGCGTCGTCACCAGCGGATGGCTCGCCGCAGGACCCTTCGTGAATTCCGAGATCGATGCCGAAACGCCCTCGATCGCAAACCGCGGCGGAACGATGCTGAGGCCGGCGTCGGTCGAAATTGTCTCGCCGGCTTCATCGAGCGCCCGCGACAGGTCTTCAAGCCGCGCCAGATAGGCCTCGACATGCGCGCGCGATGCGACCGGATGCTGCGTCATCAGCATGCGCGGCAAAGCGAGGTGCGGGCCTGTCAGCTGCGTCATGAAATAGGGCGTCATTGCCCAGCTGTCGCCGGAATTCGGCAGACCTGCGCCGAATGGCGTTGCGCCGCCGAAATCGAACTGGTTGCGCCGCGCCGCCGTGTCATAAGCGTGTTTGAGGACGTCGTAAGTGATCGCTGCGGCGCCATTGAGCGCCGCGCGGTCATAGCCGCGCAGTTCCTGCAGGAAGTCCTCGTTCATCGCGCGCGCCGTCTGATGCGCCTCAAAGCCATAGCCGCCGAGGCGCGAGAGGAACCCGCCGCCCGCGATTTCCTCGCCGACCCCGAGATCGGTCGCGGCCTCCGGCGCGTTCGCCAGAAACGTTGCGGCGTGGCGCTCGGCCATCGCCAGAAACTCCGCAGACGGATCAAGCTGCGCC
>JBGSNB010000031.1:0-2887 GCA_041739835.1 Parvularculaceae bacterium
GACCGCCAGAAGCTTGGCGCCGAGCGTCACCAGCGCCGCGGCAAGCATGCGCGGCCGCCATTTTTTCAATTGCGGACGCCAGAGAATGCCGGCCATCCGGGCGATGGTCGCGCCGAAATTTTCCGGCCGCGCGACGGGCTCAAGGGGCATGTTCATGGTGAGGAAATGCGCCCTTGAACTGGCTTGGTTGCACCGGAATTTGTCATTGTTGTATTAACCAATTACCCGTATTAGTTGTGCAATTTCCACTCGGCAACCAATTTGGGAGAAGGCCCCAGTGAAGCGGATATGACCGTCAATACCACGCGCCTCGCGCAAAGGCTTGCCGCGATCGCGGCGCAACCGCCGATCCAGATCGAATCGACCGCCGCCGGCGGCGATGAATCGCGGCTTGAGGCGCGGCGATCGGTCTTCCGATTTGCGCTGGTCGTTCTCGCGGACAAGAGCGAGGTCAGCTGCATCGTCACCGACATCAGCGCCGGCGGCGCGCGCATCATGCTCGAAGGCGCCTGCGCGCTTCCCGAATGGGTGAAGTTGAAACTGGTCCTCACTGGCGAAATCCGCAAGGCGCGTGTCGCCTGGCAAAGAGACCGCGCGGCCGGCCTCTCTTTCCATGCTGAACGAAGGGCTAATTTCGGCGGCGTATCCGCGGCCCGGCGTTAATGGCGCCCAAACGCGTGTCGTCGACGATGCCGCTTGCGCGCAAGCGGCGTCGGATTTGCACATGGACGAGACAGAGAAAGCTGACCGCCTCGCCAGACGCCTGTCGACGCTCGCGGCGGCTGCGCCGCGCGAAGCGCCGAAATTCCGACGCGCCGAGACGCCGCAGGCGCCCGGCCGGAAGAAGCGGGCGAAAGACCGGACGCCGACATTCAAGACGGGCCGCGTCATTTTCAGCGGCCGCAGCGAGGCGCCCTGCGTCATCAAGGATCTGACCGATTCCGGCGCGCGCATTGTGCTTGAAGGCGAAGCGGCGCTGCCGCCGCAGGTCACTCTCGTCATTGCCGCGATCGGATCGCGGAAAGAAGCCCGCGTCATCTGGCAGGCCGATCGGGAGGTCGGCCTGTCTTTCGCAGAAGGGTGAGGCGCGAGACCGACGCGGCGCCCCTTGGCAAGCGCGCGCGAGCGCCTATCTTCTGTGGATCGCCGCCGCTTGATGAAAGGCTCGCCTTGGATCGCCGGAGATTTCTCGCCGCCGGTATTGCGGGCGCCGCATTTGCGGGCGGGTCTTCTGCGGCTATGGCATCCCGTCCGCTGTCCGGCGAAGCCGCCATCGCCGCCGCCGCCAGGTTGATGGTCGAGCGTCACGCGCCTCAAATCCGCTTCAGCGATGTCGCTTGCCTTGTCGATTTTTCGGCGCGCTCGGCGCTTCCGCGAATGCATCTTGTCGACATGATCGACGGGCGCGTCACGTCGTTCCTGACCGCGCATGGCCGCGGCTCCGATCCGGCGCATACCGGCATGCTGAAGCATTTCTCGAACGCGCCGGGCTCCTTCGCGACATCGAGGGGCGCTTACAAGACAGGCGCGCTCTATGACGGCAAATATGGCCGCGCCATGCGCCTTGCCGGCCTTGATCCCGACAACAGCAACGCCGAGGCGCGCGCCATCGTCATCCACGCCGCCTGGTATGTGAGCGACGAGATGATCGCGCGACACGGCAAGCTCGGCCGCAGCGAGGGTTGCTTTGCGCTGAGCGCGCATGGCCTTGAACAAGTGCTGGCGCGGCTCGGGCCCGGACGATTGCTCTATGCTGGAAAATTCGGCGACGCTATTTAACCTGTCCGGCACGTCGCGCCGTCCGATGAATTCGCCTCCGCCGAGCCTGCCGCCGCCGCCGCCAGTTCCTTGTCGAGCCCGTAAATGTCGCGGCGGATGACGACGGCGCTGCCCGCATCCGTCGCCGCAGTGAAATAAGCGACATAAACCGGCATCGGCGCCGGCAACTCGGCGCTCACCGTTTCATTCGTCGAGACAATCGCATCGATGGTTTCACTCGACCAGTCCGGCCCAAGTATGTCGGCGGCGAAATCGAGCGCATTCTCGACGCGCACGCAGCCATGGCTGAGCGCACGCGTGTCGCGCGCGAAGGCGTCTTGTTGCGGCGTATCATGCAGAAAAACGCTGTAGGGATTGGCCATGAGCAGCTTCATCCGGCCGAGCGCATTGTCGGGCCCCGGCCTTTGCCGGACGCCGCCGTCCGGCGCCCGATAATAGCCGAGCCGTTCGGCTTGCTTCGGGCGGCGCTCCAGCATCGCGCCGACGCTCTCGACGACGATGCTCTGCGGCACATACCAGGTCGGATTGAAGGCGACGCCCGTGACCATTGCAGCGAAAGATATCGTCGGCGTCTTCTTCGCGCCGACGATGACGCGGCGGCGCGCAATCGTCGTCCCGCCCCGGACAACGAACAGCTCATAGGCCGGAATATTGACGAGGACGTAGTCGGCGCCGAGATCGCGCGGCATCCAGCGCCAGCGTTCGAGATTAACCGCCAGCGTCTCACGCGCGCGCGCATCGGTCTCCGCACGCAGCGCATCCTTCAGCGCGCGATACTCCGCATGCGCCGGTTCAAATCCCGCAAGCGATTTCGACACGCTGTCAGACGCCAGCGCCGTATCCATCGCCGCCGCAATCGCCTCAACCGGCGTCGCCGGCCTTTCGATCTGCCAGCGGGCGCGCGAAATTGCGGGAACAGCCCCGTCGGCAAGGTCGTGCGCGATCGCGCCGAACAGCGCTGTCGCCGCCGAGTTCATCGCATCCGCATCGCCGGCATCGATCGCCAAGCTGACGGCATCAAGAGCATAAAGGCCGGGATCGAGGCCGCATTCCGGCAGCGTCTGGGCGAACGCCAGCAGATCGCGCGCATCGCCCTCGTCCCAGCGCG
>JBGSNB010000069.1:0-2084 GCA_041739835.1 Parvularculaceae bacterium
CGAGCATCTGATGCGCCTGGGCTTTATGGTGAGCCGCAAGTATCACACGTACAAAAAGTGGTTCGGTTCGCTTTTTGCGCGGCTGCCCATCGCCGCTGAACTGGCGCCAACGCTGCGCGCCCTGTTGCGCGAAACCGGAAAAATTCACCGCGAGCTGATTGATGAAACGGCCGACGGTCGCGATCCGCGCCTGCTTGAGGACGCCGTCCTTCCAGCGCCGGCGCATCAGATCGCCGGCCGCGACGCTTTTCACCGTTTCAAGGCCGGACAGGGTCTCAATAAGCACCGAGTGCTTGATATGCCCTTCCTTCATCGCTTCGCGGGTGTTGCGCAAGATGAGCGGCTGGGTGATCAGCGCGATGATCAGCGCGGCGGAAACGCCGATCAGCGGCACGAAGGCGATCGGGCCGCCGATCAGCGCGATCGCGCCGATGAAGACAAAGATGAACGGAAGATCGACGATGGCGGTCAGCGTCGCCGACGAAAAGAAATCACGCAGATTTTCGAATTCCTTGACCAGCCCCGCGGTCGCGCCGACGCCGCCGCGCCGCGCATCGAGGCGCATCGACATCAGATTGTCGAAGACCCGCGCGCCGACGACCGCGTCGAGGCGCTGGCCCGCGACGTCGATGAAATAGCCGCGCAGGGATTTCAGGATGAAGTCGAACGCATGCGCGAAGAGGACGCCGACGGTCAGCGCAATCAGCGATTCGATCGCATTATTCGGAATGACGCGGTCATAAACCGTCATGATGAAGAAGGACGAAATCAGCCCGAGAAAATTCACGAAAAACGCCGCGAGGATGGTCTGGCCGTAGACCCTGGAATTTCCCAGCAGCGGGCCAAGCAGCCAGTGCTTCGTCGAGGCGATGTCGCGGAATATCGAGGAGACGCTACTCATTGACTTGAACCCTGTCTTCGTCGCGCGGCGAGAAGAACCGCAACAGATCGCCGGTGAACTCCATCAGCTCGTACGAGGCCATATCGCGATCGGCGAGGCCCGCGAGGTAATTGACGCCGGCGTCGAACCAGTCGCTTTCCGCCTGGATGACGTCGATGAGATCGCCGCGCGACGCGCGAAACCGCTCTGAAATGAGCGCGCGCGCTTCGTGGCTGGCGACCAGCGCGGCGTTCAGCGCGGCAAGCCGTTCATTGGCCGAATTGCGGCGCTCGAACGCGATGGCGGCGTCGCGCTCGATCTCGAGGCGGATGCGGTCCTCCTCGAATTGCTGCTGTTCGGCGGCGCTTCTGGCGCGCGAGATCGCGGCGCCGCGCGCGCCGCCGTTGAAGAGGTCGTAGCTCATATTGACTCCGGCGCGGACATCATAATCTTCCGCGCCGTTGAGGACGTCGAAGCTCGATCCGGAGACAGTCGCCCTGACTTCCGGCAACCGGCTCGCCTTGGCGATCCGCGTCTCCGCCTTGACGCTTTCGGTGCGGGCGATCGCCGCCGCGATGACCGGATTTTTCTGCAACGCCAGCGAGATCGCTTCGTCGCGCGACGCGACCGCCAGCGTTTCGTAGGTCGGAAAGCGCAAGGCGCCCGGCGTCTCCTTGAAGAACTCGAAGTAACGGATCTCGGCGACGCTGGCGCTTTCCTTGATCTGCGCAACGCGCGAGCGCGCGGCCGCAAGGCGCGATTCTGCTCGCAGCACGTCGGCCCTTGCGCCGGCGCCGAGGCGTTCGCGCTCCTTCACGTCGCGCACCAGCTTTTCATGATGCGCGACATATTCGGCGCCGAGCGCAAGAATCGCCTGGTGCACCGCGAGGTCGTGATAGGCGGAAAGCGCCGACAGCGCGAGCTCGTTGATGCGCGCGTCGATCGATTTCGCGCTTTCGCGGTTTCGCGCCCTGGCGCTCTTGATGCGCGCGAAGGTCGCGCCGCCGTCGAATAGCAGCTGGCTCGCGGTGACGCCGACATTCACCTGTTCTTCCGGCCGCAGCGATTCGACGACATTCGTCGTGCCGGCACCGAAACGCCGCGCGATCACGTAATCCGCATCGACATTGGCGGAAAGGCGCGGATAGAGCGCGGCGCGGGCGGCCTTGGTCTCGGCGCGCGCGATCGCCGCCTGCGAGACTTG
>JBGSNB010000096.1:0-2841 GCA_041739835.1 Parvularculaceae bacterium
TAAAATCGACCACCGCGCCCAGATGCGACACCACCGGCGCCGTCAGCCGGGCGACATTGCGCGTGATCCAGGCCTGCCCCTTCGCAGCGCCGAGGGCGACGACCACGAAGTCGGCCTTCGCGGCGTTGATCGCGTCAATCACGGTGTCGGCGCTCATCGATTCCACATCGCCGACGCCGGGATCAAAAAACCCAGCCGATTCAAGGCCCCGTGCGTCTTTTTCAATCGCCGCCGCCGCCGCGGCGGCGGCCCCATCGCGGCCGCCGAAAAAAAACACCCGGATCCGCCGCCCCGGAAAACCGGGACGTCGCCGCAGCGCCTCGAAAACATCCGACCCGGCGCAGCGCTCTTCGATCGGAATGCCGAGAAGGCGTCCGATCAGCACCAGCGGCGCGCCGTCGATGAGGCTGAGATCGGCGTCGAGGATTTGCCGGCGCGCCTCCCCGTCGGCAGCGGCGCGCACCAGAAAATTCACATTCGGCGTCACAAAGGAAAGCCGGGTCCTGTCCCGGATCGCCTGCTCGATCGCCGCGACGGCTTCAGGCGCTGTCGCGAGGTCGACCGGCATGCCGAGGGCCGACCAGACATTGCGGTCGAAATCATCGCGGCCGAATGCGCGCCGAGGCGCCTCGCCGCCCGCTGCCGCGGCTCGCGATCGTTCGTCCCGCGATGGGCTGGCGATCATGGTCCCGAAATTCCCGTGCCGGACAGGCGATCGGCCCTGCCGCCGGCGTCAACAGACTGTTCACCTAGAAGACGCGCCCCGGATCAGCAAGGTCCGCGCCAGCCGCTGACCCGGGAGATCGTGTTGCACTCGAATCGCCTTGCAACCGGACCCCTTCCCGTTGCGATGCGGCATAAGGCAACAACCCAGACACGAATCCGGCGGGAAGCCGCTGAAAATTAAGCAAGAAATCTGCAGAAAAACATCATTAACGGATGTTTAATGTCTTGACTTCAAGTAGACGCAGGGCGATGGTCGGGTTGGATCGGTGCCCGTCTTGCGTCTTCGGTGAGGATGTCATGTTTGGTGAGGGCGCGCGGTTTCGACGACGTGCGTTGACAGTTCAGTAACCTTTGGGGGTCTTTGGACCATGAAGAAATTTGCTTTGGCGATCGCGGCGAGTGTTGCCGCATCATTCGCGGCCGGTTCGGCCTCTGCGGCCCTGATCGATTTCGCGGCCGAAGGTTCGAATGGCGGCGAGCGCGCCATCGCTGACGGCGCTGTTCTCAATACCGCCAAGCTTGGCGGCCTCAACCTTCAATTCACGGCCGGCGTCGGCGCCGACGGCGTTGATGTCCCGTATTTCAATGGGATGGCGAATAACCAGTCGCCGGGTCTTGGCGTTTGCACCAACCCGAACCTGTCGAGCACCTGCAGCCCCGGCTATGATTACCCGATTTCGCCGAGCGAATGGGTCCGCGTCGCTTTCCTCGGCGGCCCGTTCCGGATCCGCTCGATGTCCTTCGGCATTGAGCCGACCGGCGGCGATCTTTCCGGGCTTGTCACCATCACGACGAGCCTCAACGCCTTGGTTTCCGCGCTGACGATGACTTTCGCCGAAGCCTCGGTGTTCGATTTCGGCTTTGTCGATTGGGTTCAGTTCGATTACGCGAATACCGAATTCGTCGTCGCCTCGATTTCGGACATTCCGCTGCCCGGCGCGCTGCCGCTGCTGCTGTCCGGCCTCGCGGGCCTCGGTTTTGCTGCAAGCCGGCGCCGCAAAGCCTGAAATTCGACTGGTTAGACCAGACCTTCCAGGACCGGCCTCCCGCAGGGGGCCGGTTTTCTCTTGCGGCAGGACGGATGGCTGGCACCGGCGCCCTATTTGCAGCTAGACTTCGCGGATTGCGCGCCGGCCGCGCCGCATCGATGGCCGAGTGACGTTTTGGGGAGGGGCGCAGTCAAGCGCCTCATTAGAGGAAAAGGTCGATGGAGGAATTCTCGCTTGAGGACGCCCTGATCGTCCTGCGTCGCCGGCTCGCTTATTTCCTTGCGCCCGTCCTCCTCCTTCTTCCGGTGGGGTTTGGCGTCATTATGATGCTGCCGCCGGTCTATACGGCCGAAGGCAAGATCCTGATCGAATCCCAGCAGATATCGGAAGAGCTGATCCGGTCCGGCGCCGACACCTACGCCGCCGAACGCATCCAGACGATCAGCCAGCGCGTGCTGACCCGCGACCGCCTCTTGGAGATCGCCGAAAAATTCAAGCTCTTCCCGAGCGAGCTCGGGCTGTCCGAAGGCGAGCGCGTCGCGCGCATGCGTCAATCCTTCGATATCGACATCATTTCGGCGCAGACCGACAACCGCCGCCGCAATCGCGGCGCCGACAAAACCATCGCTTTTACGCTCGGCTATTCGGATCGCTCGCCCGACAACGCGTTTCGCGTCGCCAACGAGTTCATGACGCTTTTCCTCAGCGAGGACGTTCGCGTCCGCACGCAGGGCGCCGCGACCGCGACCGCATTCTTCACGCAGGAATCGCGTCGCCTCTCGGATGCGATCGACAAGGTTGAGGATCGCATCGCCGAATACAAGGCGAAGAACTCGGACGCGCTGCCTGAAAACCTCGACCTGCATCGCCAGGCGCTGATCCGCGCCGAAGAAGATCTCTCGCGCTCGCTGTCGGCGATCACGCTGACGGAAGAGGAAATCTCGCAGCTTCAAAACCAGGTCGCGACCTATCTCGCCGGGGCCGGCGGCTCGGAAGGGCCGGCGCAAGAACTCCTGCGCCTGCGGACGCAACTTGCGGCCCTGCGCGCCGACAAAACCGAGAATCACCCCGACGTCATCGCGATGCGCGACCAGATCCGGGCGCTTGAGCGGCAATTGGCGCCAAG
>JBGSNB010000103.1:0-8568 GCA_041739835.1 Parvularculaceae bacterium
CCGCTTTTTGCGCCGAGCTTCCGCGCCCGGGATGGGCGTCGTATCCGAAACATGCGGCGAGCGGCGCATGGTTCGGAGTCTACCGGCTGGAGGACGGGCTTTTTGCGATCGCCGAGCCGTTCCAGTGGCAGGAAGCGATCAGCTATCTGATCGTCGGCGAAAGCCGTGCGCTGCTCTTTGACAGCGGCAACGGCATCGGCGACATCAAGGCGGTCGTCGGCCAGCTGACGACGCTTCCGGTGACGGTCCTCGCGAGCCACAGCCATTTCGATCACGTCGGCGGCCATTGGCGCTTCGGCGACGTCCTCGCGCCAGATACGCCGTTTACGGACGAACGGGCGAAGGGCCGGGACAATGAGGCGGTGCGCGAGGAGGCGAGCGCCGCCGCGCTCTGCGCGCCCTTGCCGGCGGGAGTCGCCGAAGACAATCATCATATCAAGCCGTTCGCGCCCTCGGCGCGCGTCGGCGAGGGAACGACGATCGACCTCGGCGGCGGCGTCACGCTCGAAATCCTCGCCGTCCCCGGCCACACGCCGGACAGCCTGGCGCTATTCGACCGGGAGCATCGCCGGCTCTTTACCGGCGACAGCTATTATCGCGGGCCGATCTGGCTGTTCGCGCCGGAAACCGATCTTGCCGCCTTTGAGGCCTCGATCGCGCGGCTGGCGGCGCTGGCGCCGCAGGTCGATGCCGTTTACGGCGCGCATAACGAACCCTTCAGCGCGGCTGAAGAGCTGGCCAAGGTGCGCGACGGCTTTCAGGCGGTGATGGCGGGCGCGAAAGCGCCGGCGGAAATCGCCGACGGCCGCGCGCGCTATGAATTCGAGACGTTCGAACTCCTGCTTCAGGAGGATCACGAGGTTCGCAAATGATCCTGCGCCGCGTCATACAGCATTTCCGGAAACAGGAATGGACGGCGATCTTCCTCGATTTCCTGATCGTCGTCGCCGGCGTATTCATCGGCACGCAGGTCTCGGACTGGAATTCGGCGCGGCATGATCGCGCGCGCGCCGGGGATTATGCTGAACGCCTTGAGAATGATCTGACTTATCAATATTGGCGCCATAAATACGCGCTTGTCTATTACGAGCAGGTGCGAGCCGATGCGCGTGAAGCGCTGAATTTGCTGGCGGCGGCGCCCAGCGACCGGCGCGCGGCGTCAGACGAGGCGCTCCTCATCAGCGCCTATCGCGCGAGCCAGTATTACTTTGTGCCGCAGCGGCGCGCGACGTTTGATGAGCTGGTCGCTACGGGCGACATCAGGCTGATCGCAGACCCGCGCATGAGAGAGGCCGCGGTCGTCGTTTTCGCCGACAATTCGAATGAAACCATTTCAGAGGAGGCGAAGGTCTCCGACTTTCGACGGATCTTTCGTCAGATCACGCCTGCGGCGATTCAAGAAGCGCTCCTGCTCCAGTGCGGCGACAAGGATATTGAAACCGGCACTTTCCGCAATCTGGCGACAGATATCGGCTACCCCTGCGCGCTCGGCGTTCCCGCGCCGGCGATCGCCGCCGCCGCCGAACGGATGCGATCGAACGGCCCCCTGATAGAGGCGCTGCAATTGCGGCTTGCCGATCTTGAAACGGCGATCGTCAACATAAACACCTTCGATCCGCGGGACCTTCGCTATTTTCAAGACCGTGAAAAGACGCCGGACGCAGACGCGCGAAAGGCCGCCCCATGATCCTCCGCCGCGTCATCGCGCATTTCCGCAAGCAGGAATGGACGGCGATCTTCCTCGACTTCGTCATCGTCGTCGTCGGCGTCTTTGTCGGCTTGCAGGTCAACAACTGGAACGCGGCGCGCGGCGAACGCGCGAAGGAGTATGGCTATCTCGTACGTCTTCACGAGGACTTGGCGCGAAGCATCGCTACGATCGATCGCACGGTGGGGATGCTGGAACGGCAATCTGCGGGGCAAACGGTCTTTCTGGGCGCGCTTGCGCGATGCGCGGCCCCGCCGGACGCGGGCGGCGAGATTGAAAATGCGATTTCCACCCTGGGGTATATCAACGCCCCGATATTTTCGAGCAGGACCTATGACGAGCTCACGTCAAGCGGTTCCTTCGACATCATTGAAAACGAAGATATCAGGACCGGCCTCTCAGACATCGTCAGAAGGGTCGGGCATTTAAATCATACGGTCGAAAACATCTATCGCTTGACCGAACATCACCGCTTTACCGTAGAAGAAAATGTTCTGTTCACGAACATAAAACCCTACGATGATTTTGGGTCGTCGGCCTCCGTGGAATACGATATCGGCGTATTGTGCAAAAATCCGAAGATCGCCTCGGCCGTTTCCGCCATCAGGCTGCAAACGATGGATCGGTTCTACGCTTATCAGGCGCTCGCTGCTCTCTATCGAAAATTGCCGCCGATGATCGAGGCGGAAATCGAAGAGCGATGGGGCGTAAAACTGGGCGCGGCGGCGACGTTGGCGGGCGAGGCCCGGCCATGATCCTGCGCCGCATCGCCGAAGCCTTCCGCCGACAGGACTGGTTCACGGTTTTCGTCGAAACGATGATCGTCGTTCTCGGCGTCTTTGTCGGCTTGCAGGTCAACAACTGGAACGCGGCGCGGCAGCAGTCATTGCTGGCTGACGCCTATCTCGTCCGCCTCAGCGGCGATCTGACGGCGATGGAGTCTTATCTGGAAGAAATGATCGAAGAAGCATCGGCCCGTTACGACTTGACCCTTGGCTTGCTGCAGGCCGCGGCCGACGGAAGCGCGAACGACGATGCGCTGATCGCCGCGACGCAGGCGTTTTTTACGAAGGGCTGGAAGACGCCGCGGTTCACGATCACGGACTCGGTCTACACGGACCTTACATCGACGGGAAATTTGAGCCTGATCGAGGCGGATCTCCGCCAGAAGATCGCTTCATATTACGCTGACCTTGATCTGCGGAAAGAAAAGATCGCCATCGGGCGCGACTGGTCGTTGCCGAACGACAGTCGATTCATCGTCGAGCATGACGTCTACCGATGGGATCAGGCGTTTGCCGATCTGGCGAACGCCAGCGATCCGGCGATAAGACGGGAGACGATCATAAGCGCGCGACGCGATCTCGCCCGCCTGGCGTCGATGTTCATCTATATCGAAAAGTCGGCGCTCGAAGATTATCGGGCGGCGCTCGTCAGCACGAGAACACTGGCCGCGGCGGTCGCCGGAAACATGGGGGGGCAAAAATGATCCTCCGCCGCGTTATCGCGCACTTCCGGAAACAGGAATGGACGGCGATCTTCCTCGATTTCCTGATCGTTGTCGTCGGCGTCTTCATCGGCATCCAGGTTTCGAACTGGAATGCCGAACAGAACTACCGGCGGACCGCACGCGACTATGTGGTGCGCATTCAAGGGGAACTGGCGGCGAACAAGCGGGACATGGCGGGGCGTACGGAGTACTTCAACCGTGTTAAAGGTCATGCGCTCCGCGCGCTCGAGGCGCTTGACGATCCGCCCGAAACTCTCGGCGAGGAATTCATCATTGACAGCTACTTCGCCAGTCAGACGCTGCGTCGCCGCATCAGCCGCTCCACCTATAATGAATTGCTGTCCGCCAATGAGATCAACACCTATATCGACCGCGGCCTTCGCCAACGGCTGGACGAATATTATCGCGCAATCGAAGGTTCGCAGGACGTATTTATCGAAGTGCCGCCCTATCTTGAAACGATCCGCAGCGTTATGCCCCATGCGGCGCAGACCAAACTCCGGTCCGGCGATTGCACGATCATTTACGGCTCTGACGAGGAAGGCACGGCGACGGCCATTCTGCCCGAAAGTTGCGCATTGAATCTTGCGCCCGAGCAGACCGCAATGGTCGTTTCGCGACTGCTTGCCGCTGATCTGGAGCCGGGCCTCACGCGCGTGTTGGCCGATATCGAATTTAAACTTCTTCTGATCCAGACGGTCTCGACGCGCGCCCAAGGTCTCCTTGATTACCTTGAGGCGACGAAATGATCCTCCGTAGGCTGACCGAACACGTCAAGGCGCAGAACTGGTTCGCGGTCGCGATCGACTTTGTCATTGTCGTCGTCGGCGTCTTTGTCGGCTTGCAGGTCAACAACTGGAACGCGGCGCGGTCGGACCGCAGCGAAGAACAGAAATTGTTAATGCGTCTCTACGACGAGACAGGTGTTCTGAGCGGGCGACTGAAGGCGGAATCAGAACGTATTTTGCCTTTTATGGATGCGCTCTGGTCTTTGCGTCCGGCGCTGCTTGCCGGCGCGCCGAGAGGACCATTGTCGGACTATGAGTGCTGGACGCTCGCCGCATCGCATGCAGCGACCAGTCTGACTGATGATTTGCCGACGCTCGACGAAGTACTTTCGACGGGCCGGCTCGATTTGATTGAAAACGAGATCATCAAGGAAAAACTGCGGGACTTTATTTTCAATCGCAACAAGGCGCGTGCGATTGTCGCCAAGGCGAATAATGAGCCATTCAGACTGGCGAACCGGCACCCCGATCTTCTTCAGTACAGATACGACCCCGACAATGACGTTGCGACACCTGAAGCGAATGCGGTGGACCTTGATTACCGGCACGAAGTTCTCTGTCGTCTTGAGGAGTTGCGCGGGCGTCCGGGGTTTCTGAACGACTATGTTGACAATCTCGGGCGACTGCGGACGACAATCAAATTTGGCCTCTATGGCATGCAGGAACAAGTTGAGGCGCTTCGGGCGACGCTGGCTTCAGAACTCAACGTTCAGCGGGTGACCACGGAGAAGAAACAATGATCCTCCGCCGCATCACCGAACACGTCAAAGCGCAGAACTGGACGGCGATCGCGATTGATTTCGTGATCGTCGTTCTCGGCGTCTTTGTCGGCTTGCAGGTTAACAACTGGAACGAGGCCCGCACCGAAGGAGAACGTTCGCGGGGATATCTGGCACGCATTCGCGCCGAGTTGGTCGCAGACATGACCGAGTTGGAACGGCACATAGGCCTCTGGCGGAAGGGTGCAAACGAAGGCTACGCCGCGGTCAGCTACGCCGAGACGGGCGCGCGCGGGGGCGCATCTGACTGGGAAATCCTGCGGTCCTTCCTTCATGCCAGCCAGTCCCACCAGCTCTCCTTCGCTGACACGACCTATTCCGAACTGCGCAGCGCCGGCGAGCTTCGGCTTATTCCCGATGCGGACCTCCGAAGCGGGCTGGCGGACTATTATGTCCTCGTCGCGGCGCGCCGCGGCGGTCTCGGCCCTTACCAGCTGTTGCCCGAGTATCGCGAAATGGTGCGAGGCCGCATGCGCTCAGACATCATGCGATACTACTGGCAAGCCTGCTATCAACAGGCGGCTGGCGTTACGACCTTCGTCGACTGTCCGCCGCCCGAAGGCGCCACGGGTATTGCCGAAATCATCGGTCAGCTCGCGGCGGACCGGGATATTTTGGAAGCGCTGCGTTACTGGGCCGATACCCAGCGAATGGCCGTAGAACTGGCCGGCGTCGACCTTGGCCGCGCCCAATCCCTCATCGATCGCGTGGATGACAAGACATGATCCTCCGCCGCGTCATCACGCATTTCAGGAAGCAGGAATGGACGGCGATCGCCATCGACTTCGTCATCGTCGTCGCTGGCGTTTTTGTCGGTCTGCAGGTGAACAACTGGAACGCCGCGCGGGCGGAAGCCGCGGCGTTTGAAAGAAAGCTGAACGCGGTGCAGCTGGAAATGTCTGAAAATGTTGAGCGCTTCGAGAAAGCGCGCGCAACGCTGAAGGGTCAGTTCGAAGACATCGCCAGATTGCGGGCGATCCTTGCTGATCCATCGGAAGGCGCGGACCAGAAAGAAATCCATAACCTCCTGTGGCAGTCCATCCGGGCGATCGGCCTTTATCCCAAACGGAATGCGCTCGATGTCGTTCTTGAGCATGAACTCTTCTTTGAGCGTGTCGAGCCGGACCTCGTCGACGAGATCGAAGTCTGGGACGCCGTCCTCGCCGACATGCTCCGGGAGCAACGCGACGAACTCAATTTCCGCGACGGATTTCAGAACCCGTACTTTGCGGAGAACCTTCCTCTCGCGTCGATTTTCGCGCAAAGCGCGGACACGCAAGACGTTGTAGTGCCTGCCCGCTTCGCCGTCACCCGCGAAGAGATGGCGGACAATCCGGTGCTGGAGAACATTCTTGTCGCGCGGCAGCTTTCCGCCCGCCAGAATTACAACAACGCCGGAGATCTCGTTCGGCATACGAAGCAAGTCATCGAAAAGATAGAAGCGCGGAAAGCCGAGCCATGATCCTCCGCCGCGTCATCGCGCATTTCCGCAAACAGGAGTGGACGGCGATCTTCCTCGATTTCCTGATCGTCGTCCTCGGCGTCTTTGTCGGCTTGCAGGTCTCGAACTGGAACGCGGCGCGCGTCGAACGGCAGACGGAAATCGGCTATCTCGCCGCGATGAAGGAGGACGTCGCCTACTCGATCGAAAAGCTTGAAGAGCTGATCGCCACGATGGGGCTGCAGGAAGACGCGCGCGCGGCGCTTTACGCCTACTCCCTCGATCCGGACGCCGCGATCGAGCCGCAGCGGCGAGATCGCCTGATCAGTCACGGCCTTTTCCACCTTGCGACCTTGAATATCCGGCAGGTCACCTACGATGCGCTGAAGGGATCGGGGCGGCTGACCGCGATCGGAAGCCCGGCGCTGACCTCGGCGCTGCAATCCCTGAGCGCCGAAGTCGCGGACGTGGCGCGCCGCGAGATGGACGAAACGCAGATCACCTATTTGTTCTCAGATCCGCTCCTCGTCTCCGGCGTCGATATGGCGGGCGTGCTTCGTCAACCAAACATCAACGGCGCGCCGCCGGCCATCGGCTGGCTGGCCGACGCGCCGGCCTCGCCCGTCGCGCCCGAAGTGATGAAAACGACCGCTTTCAGGAACGCCGTGCTCTATCGTTCCTATTTCACCTCGGCGCGCCTTCGCGACGTCAGGCGCGTGCTCGAAAGTCACCGACGCATCGCCGATCTGATCGATCAGCGACAGGCGGAACTTGGAAACGCCTCATGATCCTCCGCCGCGTCATCGCGCATTTCAGGAAGCAGGAATGGACGGCGATCGCGCTCGAGACGCTGATCGTCGTACTCGGCGTCTTCCTCGGCCTCCAGGTCAACAACTGGAATGAGGCGCGCGGCGACCGGGCGCGCGAGGCGGCGCACCTCGCCGGCCTTGCGCAGGACATCCGCGCCGATATCGCGGATATCGACGAGATCAATCGCGTTTCGACGCTGCGCATGGCGGCGATGGGTTATCTTCTGGAAAAGGCGACCGGCGCGCCGCTTCCGGCGGGCTTTGAGTCGGCGCGCGGCCGTATCGAGATCGAGCCGTCGCCCGACTACGCCGCCGACGATCCGAACACGATCGGCGTCGCCATGTTCATTCTGACGACGCTCGACGGCAACCGGCTCGCTTATGACACGATGATCAACACCGGCGGCGTCGGCGTCATTCGCGACGAAGCGCTGGTGCGTGAGATCCAGACCTATTACGCCAATGTCGACAAGGCGCTGACCTTTGAAAAATCGCTTGAGACGAACCGCGTCAGGCTCGTCGACGCCCAGCAGCAGGCCGGCCTGTCGCCGGTCGATGCGACGCCCGCCGACGAGCTCGCGGCGGCGTTCGGCGCCGATGTCCGTTTGCTGGCGGCGGCGAAGAACTACTGGCTCTATACGAACCGGCATTTGAAGATCATGAAGGAGCTGCGCGCTGAAGCTGAGCGCGTCGCGGAAATCCTGGAACAAAGGACCGCTCAATGATCTTGCGTCGCATCGCAGAAGCCTTCCGCCGCCAGGACTGGTTCACGGTTTTCGTTGAAACCCTGATCGTCGTCCTTGGCGTCTTTCTCGGCCTGCAGGTCAACAACTGGAACGCGGCGCGCGCCGACCGCGTGCAGGCGCATGAATATCTGCAGCGCATCGGCGCCGATCTCGACGCCGATATCGCCACCTATCGCGACCGGCTGGCTTTCTGGGCGAAGGTCGCCGACTACGGCGCCAAGGGCCTCGACTACGCAGAAACCGGCGACGCAAAGGGCGCGTCGCAATGGGACCTGCTGCTCGCCTTTTTCCAGTCGAGCCAGGTTGCGGAATATTACGCGACGCAGACGACCTATGACGAGCTGACCAGCGCCGGCGAGATCGGGCTCATCGCCGACACCGGCCTTCGCAACGACCTCGCGCAATATTATTCGCTCGGCATCAACCCGGCGATGGCGGAAAGTCCGCTCTATCGCCAGCATGTGCGCGGCGTCATTCCGCTGCGCCTGCAGACCTATGTCTGGGAGAACTGTTATGCGTCCGACATCAAGGCGCGGCAGACGATGCTCGATTGCGCCGCGCCGGTCGGCGAAGCGGAGGCGGCGCGCGTCGTCGACATGATTCGCGCCGACGCCGCGCTGATGGCGGAGCTGCGCTACTGGATGTCGACGATGAAGGTCGCCTCGCAGGTCGGCAATGACCGCCTCGAAAATGCGACGGTGCTGCGCGGCGCGGTGAATGCGGCGCTTGGATTGCAAACGCAAGGGGCAAGCCGATGACCCGCCCGTTCATCGCTGCGGCGCTCGCG